>CAVGEN010000091.1:0-51568 GCA_963628185.1 Waltera intestinalis
CAATGATGATGTCTTGGACTTCACTTGTTGTCTCAGCCATATCTTTTCAATATTATTAATTGATACTTATTCTTGGAACTATCGCTTAAATGCGAGGACTGGGCGAATTGCATTAATTCTGTACTTAGCGTGGCTACCGAAGACTTCTGCAACTCTCCCCTCTGGTACAAGGATTGTCCATGTACCCGTTTCTGTCTCCTCAGTGGAACTAAAGAACCACGTGTTGCCACCACTTAACTCAAAGCTGGTAGGATAATCCGCCAATACCTGCGAGAAGATGTTGTACTCGCTGTTCTCGCTCCTGCGCTGATAGTACCAGGAGATTCTCTCCAGCTCGCCTATGGAAGGAAGGAACCAGTGGTTTGGTCCAACGCTCTCGTCAAGCACCTCCCCTGTGTTCAGGTTTGTAGGAGCATAGGCAAAGCAATAGGATGCCGCAGGATAGTAGTACTGCTGGTACTTTTCTGCGCTATACTTGGCCTGTATAGCTGCGATGCACTCATTCAAGGATTGCGCCTCTGTCTTGCCGTTCTCTGCCACAGGAATAGCAAGATTGACGGCTGAGTCTTCAAGGATGGTGTCCCGATGCTTGATGATGCGCAATGTCTTCAACTGACCTGCTGAAATCATGTCGCCCATCTGCAACCCTGCCCTGTCAAGGTAATCCCTCAGCTCCTCGTAGATATTGTTGTCGATGCTTGTGAAACCGATGTCTCCCAAGGTGTTGGTGGAGAGATATTCCTTGAATCCTTTGCTGGGGTCGTTGGGGTCGTTGAGCATGTTTTCATTGGCGGCTTCCTGCCCACTGACAATGTTCATGATTTCCTGAATGTCATAGACATGACCGTTCATGCTTGGGTTGTCAGTCAACGAGATGTTGGTGATACCATAGTTGGAGTCGTTGTAAAGCCCCCAAGGCATTGCGCCTTCAGTGGAGAGAGAAACCGCAAGTCCCCACTCACCATTAGTAGGCTCGACATAGAAGCACACACCTACAGGGGAGCATCCGTTACCATCAGCCTTCGTAGGTCCATGTGTGCCGTCGGAGAACACATAGTCTCCCACCTTGATTGGTCTTTTATAGACACGTATCTCCTTGGTTGCCTTCAAGGTTGTGTTGTTGGTTGTTCCCACGCTTACACTGACAACAACCTTGTCATCCTTGGAGGAGCTACCTGTCTTGCTCACAGTCAACAGACCAGTGGCACTATTTATCGTGGCAAAGTCATTGTCCTCCACTGCCCAAGAAACAGACTTGACGTTGTTTCCGCCGCTGGGCTTCGTGGCAATGGCAAGCTGGTACTCACCTGCCTTGGGGGCATAGTCCGCTCCTGATATGGAGACCGATGTCACGCTATGGCTCTCGTAGGAGATATAGAGGGAGTTGTTCTCGTTGTCAATCTCTCCCCACGCCTCCATGAGGGTCAGCTTGTCGTTAATTGTAAGCGTGGTGCTGCCAAGGTTTATCCTTCCTGTCAATGTTGCCTTCCTCTTGGCAAGGAGGAGGAGCATGTCCAAGCTGCCGAGACTCCAGTTGATGCCCTTCAGTGTGATGGTGCTCAGCTTTTCCCCTGCCGCATTGTAGCATGATGTCATTATGTCATAGCTGTTCAAGTTGGGGCAGTCCTCGATGTCAAGGGTGATGATGTTTGAGTAGCCAGCCACCTGCAACCCACTGGCTTTCAAGTTGGAGTAGCCAACAAGTCTCAGCTCCGTGATGCTGTCTGGCAGCACCAGCTTGGTGAGGGTGCCGGAAGGAGGTGTCTGCACACCAGCGATGGGGGTGCCTGTGAAGTCTATCTCCTCAATCACGTCTGAGGAGAGGACAATGCTCTTCTTCAGGTTTGTCACATTTCTCACGATGACCTGCCTCAGGAGGCGCATGCCGCTCAAATCAAAAAGGTTTCCCTGCTCGTAGGTGTTTGGCGATGCAGCCGTGTAGTTCATGACGAACTTTGTCAGTCTCTTCAAAAGGCTCATGTTGGAATCAAACATTACACTGCCCAGACCCTCGATGCCTCCTATGGTTGTCGTGCCAGAAGAACTCTTCGTGAAGGTGGACAACTCCGTGATGAGGTCTGCGTCATAGATTTTAAGCACACCATCGGAAGGAGAGCTTAGGAACGAGTAAGGGATATAGGAGTAAGTGCCTGGGTTGATGTTTCTCGCAGAAACGATATTCCCACCCCATGCGGAAGTACTGTAGATACCTTGGTAGTACTTGGTGGCAAGACCATTGCCAGACCCCCACACACGGAATTGCAGGAAGTTGCTTGAAGAAGAGCCGCATTGGTACTTGCTGTCCATGTAACGCTCCCTCTTGCCATAGAAGTAGTCCATTATCTGTACCTTGTCCCCATAAGCCTTGGTGAAGTGACCTGTGTTAGCATAGCCAAAGGCATCGGCATTGTAAAGGTTCTCGCACCAATACTTCCAGAAATCCTTGTACTTGGCAAGCATGTCCTTGTAGGAGAGACCATTGTCACGCATGGTCTTATACATATCCTGTATCTCCGAAGAGAACTGGGAAGATATATTGTCCCACAAGGCAGACAACCTGCCGTTGAATATAGGCTTGTAGCCTGTCGGCACATTTGGCTCGTACTTTTCAGTAGTCTCGTTATAGACCTCTCCGTTTATCTGGGCTGTCTCACCAGTGTCCTCATTGTAACAATCATTCCACTCATGGAAGTACTTGAAGGTCAGCACACCCTCGTTGTTGAAGAGAGACTGGCTGTCAGTATCTCTCAAAAATATATCAGCCTTAGCTTCTTTTACTGTCTTTGCCATAATAATTAATCATTCCAAGTTATTGAATCAAATGCTATACTCATGTTCTTGTCCATGGAGTCCATGCCTAAAATCCACTGGCAGAAGTTGAAGTAGAAGATTGCGCTGTCCACCTTCAAGTATTGCGAAGCCTCCATCTTGAACTTAGCCTTTCTGTACGCAGGATTGTCCTTGGTATATAGAGTACCATTGTAGGTGACGGATGGAGACAAAGTGGCATATTCGCCATATTCCCTCTTGTGTCTCTCCGCAAGAAGAGTGTTGGTAGATACCACCCAGTTGTGGAATCTCTTGATTACCGCAAGCTCCTCGTTGGAGGCATCCACATCGTCAGTGGTCTCCTTGGTAACTCCCAGCTTGTTGCTTGTATTGGTAGGGGACTTCTTTGGCACTCTGGCATAATAGAGGGGAACACCTGTAAGAATACTCTGGGTAACAGTATCTCCAGAGACAGCATTGTCTCCCGCCACTTGGTTGAACATATTGACATTCTCGTCAACCTCCCATATCTGACCACTCTTGTAGTCCTTTGCAGGGAAACCAAGGAATGATGCGGAATATTTGTTGTTGATGAAGTTGTATATGCTCAGGAATGTAGGTGTTGCAGTGCCTGACGCTGACGTTCTTCTGAAACCTATCTCTGGGAAACCACTCAGAGACTTCCTGTAGGTCACTTTCTGCCCCAAGGCTTCCTGCTCACTCTGAGGTTCAGAATAAAGGCTCGGGGTTCTATTGGCACTAGCAAGGAGTATCTGCTGGTACATATTCATGGCATGGATGTTGAAGATACCCTCGGAAGACGCGAAGTTCACCTTATGAACCATTTCCTTCTCACCAGCCTCCACACCTATGGTAATGGAGTACTTCTGGACAGTCTCCGTCTCTTCTTCCAAACCTACGATAATATTAACCGAGTTGCCACCCAATGTTTCAAACTTCTCTGCAAAGTTCTTGTAGGGAAGAGGGTAGCTATTCGAGGATGTACCATCGGCATTGAAGCTATGCTCAGCAACGGTAAATGGTGCTGTAGCCCAACCATCCGTAGCCTTGTTCCATTGAGGATTGGTAAAGGTTGTGCTGTTAATCACCACATCATCCTTACCCTTGTCATAAGGCAAGCTATCTACATTCCACACAATGACAGGTGTCGTAGGAAGGGCTTTCTTCACCTTCTCGTAAGACACTGCCTCGTCTGGGTTATGGATATTACCGCTAGAGTTGAGGATGTCGTTGCGCTTGGCAATGTTCACCTTGCCATAATGCTCGAAGATGCCGTTGGTATCATAGCTGTCCTCCACATCTGGAGTGTCATAGGCAAAGTTGTCCAAGGCTTGATATGGGGTAATGGACTTCTCGTAGCCCCTGATGGAGTAAAGAACCACCTGTGCAGAGTCAGAGCCTATGACAATATCCTTCGGAGTACCCTGCTTCCAGACGGCAGTGCTGTAGTTGAACATACGCACGCACACACCATTGAGGCACAGATAGGCAAGGTTGACGTCACTCTCAGAGTAGTTCTCGCCGCCAAGGTTGTTCACCGTATGTGTTGTAGTTCCGTCTATAGACAATGACATCTTGATGCGCTTGGTCTCTGGGAAGTAGGTCATCACTTTTGCTCCAGTACACTTCACCTCAATCCTGTTGGCATACACACGGAAACCTGTGGTGTCATCCATGCAGTCGATGATGACAGCATTCTCGTCTGCGCAGACACCAGTCTCAAACTCAAACTCTATGGTTCGCCCTTCCTTTGTTCCGTTGGCTCCAAAGTCCTTGGCGAAAGGCTGCCAGTCCTTCAAGGTGACATACTTTCCTGCGCCAATGGTGAGACCCTGACCATCAAGGAAACCGCTGTAGCTGTTCAGCTTGAAGTTGTCTGAGCGCACCAAGCGAGAAGTCCTGTCACCATTGTAGTAGCTCTCCAAGTTGTCAATGCCCTCGTCATTGTTGGTGCGCCCCCTCATGGTGTAGTACACCTTGCACTCGTCCACAGGCTCCAAGGTGATTCCTGCGCTCTTGATTTCCACATCATGCGTGGTGCTCACTACCTCACCTACCGATATTACGACACTGATGCTTGGGGCATAGTCGTTCAAGTCCAAAGGTATTGTCGCCTTCAATGGGGTAGAGCCAGAGGTATGGTTGCTGTCCAAGGTACACACTTGGTTGGCAATCTGTGTCTCTTTCTTACCATCGCTGTAGAGCACCTTGATGTTCACTGTGACCTCAGTACCCATTTCCTCGCCTGGAAGGTAGATGTAGTAAGGTATCTGTATGGTGGAGTACTGGGATGCAGATGTAGGAGCACCCTTGCCAATGCCGATGGCTGCCACGTTGCCCTTCTTGATGTAGGTGGTGTGTATCTTGTCGGTTGTGATATTGTAGTCAGAGTTCACCGTCCATACCTCAATCTTGTGCATACCAGCGGAGTACTTGTTGTCTGCGTCAATGATGAACTCACCAGAAGAGTTGTTGATGCTCTTTATTGACGTGTAGCTTCTTTCGCCGTCATATACCTTGCAATATACCGTGGCACTGATGCCTTGGCAGTTCACACGCAAAGTCCACTTTCCATCACGCACTGCCGTCTCATCATAGTTGTCGGCAAATGACACATTCAGCTCCACCACCTTGATGGTGAAGGTCTTCGTCACGCTCTTCCCATGGTTGTTAGCCACCTTCACCACCACAGAGTTGGTCTCCGAGGTAAGATAGTCAGTGAGGTCAACCGTGTAACTCCTCTCGCCACCAGCGTCAAAGGGAGCTGTCAAGGTCTGCGAGAGTGCGGTTGCCTCCACTCCATTGATGGTGACAGTAAGAGTACCAGTCTCCGTGTCAAGGTCTGTGGTGTCGTTGAAGTAACTGTTGTATGTGAATGCAAACCCACACTCGCTACCCTTTGCTATGGACGACGGTGGGTTCTTGGTGAACTTTGCCTTGATGTAGTACTGAGCCTCTGGCTTCTCACTGTAGAAGGTGGTCTCAAACAACACAAGCTCACTCTGCGTCTTGTCGCTATCCCATTTCTCGTAGCTCTCCTGGTCTGCAAAAAAGCGCAGGGTAATCTCTGAGTCAGTATCACTGGACGCAACCATCCAGCCAGCCTTCTTGCTGATGACATCCTGCAAGTGCTCCTTGATGAAATCCTGGACTCGCTGTCCTGTATATCCATTCCAGTCCTCGGTAAAGCTGGTTATCTCATAATCTTTCTTTTCTGTTGCCATATCTATTAGTTTTTCCAAGTTTCTTCATTAATCCAAGGCTTCTCATTCATCCACCATCCACTG
Organism: Waltera intestinalis; assembly: GCA_963628185.1. GTDB lineage: Bacteria > Bacteroidota > Bacteroidia > Bacteroidales > Bacteroidaceae > Prevotella. The sequence goes on from CAVGEN010000091.1 coordinate 6,078, forward strand.
CCAAAGCAGCTTCTGATGGCTTGCCAGATGAGAACGCTCCCCTTATATACCGCTGAAATCACGTTGCTGCCAAGTCTGATGGCAGAGATTTCCCTTGTACCTAGTCTTATCATAGGCTATCCCTCCTCGTAAAGCATATAGTAGGTGTCGCTGTCCTTTTCCTCTAGGTTGTCATAGTCATTCTCTGACATGTTGAGGAACTTGGGAACAGAGCTGACCCTCTCGTCAACATCCGCCTTCAAGGTCTCCATCTTCTCGTCAACATTCGCATACAGCTCTTCCTTTGTTGCTTGGAAGCTGTCCTGAATGTCGCTTATCTTGCTGCCCACCTCATTCTTGAAGGCATCCATGTCCTCCTTGATGGCAGTGTTGTTCTCCTCCACGCTGGAGTTGATGCTTTCCTTTGCGGTAGTCACATAGTCCTTGACTGCCTTTGAGGTTGGCACTTCCACCTTGGCTTCTTCCTCAGTACTATCCTCACTCCCATCTTCCGTGCTGTCTGTGATTGCGTCAACCAACGATGCAACGTCAACCTTTGTCTTCATCATGTCGGTGAATGTCTTCTGGCTGACTGCCGTTGTTGTGGAGTCTCCCTCCTCCTGCGCCAGTCCTACCGCACAGACTGACCAGTCGCTAGGGTCGCTGCTCCAGTCTCTCCTCTTCAGGATGTACTTGTTGTAGGTGAGGGTGTTGGTCTCCAAGTAGAGGATTGACAAGCCTCCCTTCTGGAAGGTGGTGGGAACAGAGTTGATGGCATCCTGCAAGGTGGCTACGGTGGCAGTACCACCCTTTGACACGTCATAGTCGACTATACCCAGCTTTCCTACCTCTGCCGAGAGGAAGTTGGTCTCCCCACCTGTGACAATATCGTTGATGAGGGCTTTGTCAGAGGCATCAGAAATTCCAGATGTTCCTTGTGGTCCAGCCACGCCCTGCGGTCCAGTGTCACCCTTCTCTCCCTTCTCGCCTTGGATGCCCTGCTCTCCTTGGATGCCTTGGATGCCTTGGTCGCCCTTGTCGCCTTTGTCACCTTTCTCTCCAGGCTCTCCTTGGTCTCCCTTAGCACCCTTGTCACCTTTATCTCCCTTGTCACCTTTCTCACCTTGGTCTCCTTGCAATCCCCTTGAGCCAGTGGAACCCTTTGAGCCATTCCTGTACTCAAAGGCAAAGGTCTCGCCGTCAGTTCTTGTAATTGTGATGACATTCACTCCAGCATCTGCATTGGATATAACAGTCTGCTCGATGTTTGCTATGCCAAGACCTTTGTCACCTTTATCGCCTTTTTCTCCCTTGTCTCCCTTTAGGACAGCAAGCTCTTCCTGGGTGAGATCTGAAAGGGTAATCTTATCGCCCTTATCACCTTTCTCGCCCTTTTCACCCTGGTCTCCTTTGGTGCCCTGCATAGACTCCAAGTAGTCCTGCATACTCTTTCCCAAGTTTGCGCTTTGGGATGCCCATATCTCATAGGCGGACTTTCCGTTAGCACCTGCTGTACCTTGGTCTCCCTTTTCTCCCTGCACACCTTGGGCACCTCTCAGCTCTCCACAATCAGCATAAAGTTGCGGCTCATCCCCTGTATAAAGATATAGGTGGTTATCTATAATCCAACCTATGTCATTGGGAGTATCGGGAAGGTCTTCCAAAGAAGAGACAGCCTGAAACTTTGACACATGGAATGAGGAAAGTGAGAGGATATTTGCCAAATCATCGTCAAGCTTACTCATTGAGATAGCACCATCAACAAGCTTTTCCTTTGTGACAACATTGTCCTTCAGCTTGCTTGTAGTAATGGAGTCATCCTTGATGACAAGGCTTAGTTTCTTGTGAGGCTTGTCATTCAACGCTGACTCGCCTATATATTTCTCTACATTCATATCTCTTATGATTTTATTTGCAAAGATAACTACTATACGTCTTTAAGTCACATACCTTACAAAAGTTCTTATGGGAATTAAGGAAGAGAGGAAGGAAGAAGGGAATAATCATAGGTAGCCTCAGTCATATTCCGACATATCAAGAATCATCTCAAGTTTGGATGCTATCTCCGTCATCTTCTCCTGCACTTCCCTTTCATCTGGAACCCTGTCCTCATGCCCCTTTCTCCAAGACACGGTGAGTATTCCCAAGTCCTCCCCCTTCGATGTCCTCATTGCCCTCATGCCAAGGGCTACGCAATCATGTTCCTTGAGAATCCTGGCATAACCAGAGTCCACCTTGCTTACTTCCCTCATGTCTGGGAACCACTCATACTTGTTCTTCAGCATATAGCCTATGATGGGGAAGATGTTGGTGGGAATGCTTTGGTAGTCCTGGTAGTTGAATGTGATACCCTCGGCATAGTTTACAGAAGGAAAGCTCTCGTCATAGAACCTCTTGTGGTAGCCTCCTATGTACTTCTCGGTATTGTGCATCAATTCCACTGTCACCACGTCACAATGGAGGGCATCCCTAAGTTTGTCGGTAAGCTCATTTGCCTCATCCTCAATCCTTGATGTCTGTGCATAGCAGTCCTTGTCCTTCTGCCTTTCCTTCTTCTTCTGTATCTGCATGGCATCCATGACTGCCCTCATCATCCTCTTCTGGGCAAAGGTCGAATACACCATCATTGCCAATCCTATGACCACCCCTATGGTGATTGGGTTGGGTTTTAATATGACATCCACTATCCAGTCATAAAGTTCATCCCTTAGGAAGAGTTTGCCCAAAAAGAGTGCCACTATAATACAAAGGAGAATCCTGAAGAAGATAAGGACTGAGTGGTCCTTCACCTCATTCAGCTTGCTGAACCCTCCTATAAATTCTGTGATAGCCTGTATCACACCAGAGATCTTTTCTAACATTTTTATTTTATTTATACATTATACATACCCTTCAGGTAACATAATGCCCTATGTGATACTTGTTGCATTCCTTGCAGAGGTAAGCCCTCATGCCTGTAATCCTATGCTTGGTCATGTACCTCACAGCCTCTCCTTCAGTCTCATAGCTCTTCTTGCTACTTCCCTTGGAGTTGTAGTGCTGCCTGGGTCTTGACCTCTCGAATGGTATCTTGCTGTTCATCATACTGCCTTATGTTATCCCTTGCAAAGGTAATAATATTGTACAGTACTGGAAGGGAGTTAAGGGAAATACTAAGAAGAGCTTGGGATTCTTATAAAACAAGAGAGGCAACCTTTGCAGCTGCCTCCCCTATCCTATTTACAGTCTTCCAAAGTTTTCATCCATGTTTCAATATCCTTTTCAGTAGTACCGATGTTATCCACATTAACACCCTTGCCTTTAAGGAATACTTCCAACTTAGAAGGATCCTTAGGAGCATCTTGCCACTTGGCCTTTGCTATTTTCAGAATCCTAAAGGAGTACTTGGGATTCTTCGCAAGGTCAGAGAATCTCTGAGTAGCCTTATGCTCCGTAGCATTGAAGTCAGTATGCTTGGTGTCAGTTTGCTTAACCTCTTGATCTACAACATCCTCCTTAGGCTTGCTGCTGTTATCCTCCTTAGGAGCTGTCTTTTTACTTTCTTCCTGTATAGCCTCTCCAGTATTAGGATCTATAGTAATTCCAGAATCATCTATTTCTACAGATGCTTCAGCTTCCAGCTTTCCTTGCTTCTCAGCTTCCTTAAGAGCGTCTTCCACAGCCTTCTCCTTAGCCTTGGCTTGCATTTGCTTCCTATACTCCTCCACTATCTTCTTAGCCTGCTCCTCGGGAACTTCCCTTACCTCCTTGTTATTCTCATTGTGCTTAATAACCTCAGGATGCTCTCCCTCGCTCATAATGTAGTATTTCCATACTCCCTCAGATTTGGCAGGGATAAGTCCCCTGTCAACTATCTGCTTGTTGTAGTCAAGCTGCTTGATAATCTTCTCATCAGTGATAGGCTTGCCCTGGAGGTAGTATTCACCAGTGTCTGTAACAGTATAGAATTGATTCCTATAGGGTACCTGAGACCTCTTGGTATTCCTATAGTCACTGTCACTTGCAGAGGCAGCCACTGGATTCTGAGGTTTCTCATGGACTATCATCTTTCCATCACCATCTACAGGATATATGTCAAAGTAACTTCCTGCTGTACCAAGCATTGCCACATCAGTGTCCAAGGCTCCTGCCTCATCATACTTTGCTAAGGCACTTGGATCTCCAAGCACAGACCTTGTAATGTTAATTCTTGGATTCATATCCCACAGCTTAGAGAGGAACTTGTTTCTGTCAAAGCTACTGTCCAAGTTGAACTCAGCAATCTGCTCACCATCATGGTATATATATATCACATCCCTTGACTTTCCTGTATAGATGGCATCCCCTTCTGGTGAGAAGAAGAATATACTGCACAGCTTGTTGATAGCCTTGGTTCTCACCTCAGCCCCCTTCTGCTTGTCTGCTTCTACATGAGTAACATCCTGTAGAAGAGCATTTATCTCCTCTTTCAATGTCCCATCCTTCATCTCCTGATAGAACAGAGGTTTCAGATAGATAGGGAACATCTTGCCATTGCTTGCAGGAACCAATGCAAAAGCCCTGCCAAGGTTAGCCCATTTGTTCCTGGGTACTCTTACCTCATCAAGGGAAGCACCTACTATCAAGAACTGGCTGGCTTCCTGTATTCCCCATGCCATAGTGTCCATTGTATAGCCATAGGGATTCCTTTCCTTATCTGCAAGGAGTTTGCTGATACTTCCCTCAAAAGGAGCTTCATCTGTAGCAAGCTGCTTTACCCTATATCCCTGTATCAGAGAATAAGGGACTACTTCTGTAGTGATAGCATCATTGACGTAGAATCTCTCGGTAGGATTCTCCTTGAAATAAGGTATCATGCCTTGTCTTACTATACCCATAGGCTTAGAGGAATCATAGTTCCAGAGAGTCTGGTACAATGCAAACTTATTGGCATTTCTGTTTCCATAGCCTACAGTACCTACCACTAAGTACTTCTTGCCATGACTCTCAAAGACACCGCCATTGTCTTTATTATGTATGCTGGTAATGCCCTTATTGATACTGTCATCATAATCCAGTACCAGCATCAAATGATTCTTCATGTGGTAGTCATTGGTGGCATTTGCCTTGGGAGAGATAGCCATGAATTTCACCTTTGCATGAGGGTTCTGCTGGAGTATAGATGCAAGCTCATGGTCTATGATATTCTGCAAATTTACTCCTGCTGCCTTCATCCATGCAGTGTAAGTATTCCTTACATCATGAGGTTCTGCCCCTACTTTCATCTTCAGGACACCATCCTCTTCCAAAGGTTTCTGCTCATAGGGGAACATAGCATTGCCACTGAGGACATTATCCTTGGCATTACTGTTCTTTTCTTGTATCTTGCTTTCTTCCTCTATATCATTCTCAGAGGTAATATCAGAAGCAACAGCCTTCTTCCCCTCAGGAGTATCTTCCTTCATCTGCTCCTCAATGTTCTCAGACCTAACCTTGATAACATCCCCTTCAACAGTGATATTACTCTGTTTCTCCAGACCTTCCAAGGAAGCATTGCCCTCCTCTGATTGAGTATTATCTTTCTTCTCACCAAAGAGATTGTCATAGATGGTCTTGGCAGCCTTTCCCTCAATGGTAATATCGTCAGGGGTTTCAATACTTACCTCACCATCAGGTCTTACAGTTATCTTGTCAATGGTAAAGCCCTTGTCTTGAGAGTTCTTGACAACTTCATTATAAGACTCTTCTGTTTCATAATCTTCCTTCTTGCCTACAAGCTGTTCTGAAGAAAGTCCAAAGTCTCCTGCCATAACCTTATGCTTTGCAACACCCTGGCCAGAGTATGTGATATGGGTAAACCCATCAGCATCAGTCTTGGCAACATACTCTCCAGTAGCTGTAGAGCCTCCCTTGGTAGTGTGAGTTACAGGATAATGCTTTCCAGAATCCTCTACTTCAGGAGATTCCTCCTTACCTTCAATATTGCCTTCTTTACCTGTCTCTGCCTTAGGTTCCTTATCTTGATTGTCATTTCCTAAATCCCCTTCTTCAGCAGCATCCTCATCGTCAAAAGCAGTAGGGATATAGTCATCTTCTTCCTCCTGTTGCTTTTCTTCAGCCTCTTTCTTCTGCTTTTCAGCAGCAGCTTTTGAGGCTTCCTCTACTCTCTTCTTCTCAGCTTCCTCTTTCTCCTTCTGCTTGATTTCCCTTTCCTTCCTTTGCTTTCTGTCTTCAAGGATGGTGGAGTCCCTTTGGTAACCAAGTGCTTCCATGTCTTTAAGTAGAGTTTCAAATCTCTCCTTTGTATCATTGGCTATATCTGGAGAATCTACAATACCCTCCAGCTTCTTTTGCATCTCTTCTCTTGAACTGCTTTGGTCTTGTATATTGAAGATTGTGTCCATCATAGCCATCTGGTCATAGGCATTATAACCTCTTGCTTTTATGACTGTTGCTGCATCCTCATCAAACTTCACCATGTCATAATAAGGCTTGATAGTAGTAGCTTGCTCTGGGTGGTCTTCCATATAAGCATCCAAGAGAGTACTGTTCAATGCCAACGCCTTGCCTTTCAGTTCTTCAGGGTTGCTGTCTTTTGTTATATAGGCTGTTTCAAGTTCTCCATAATACCTTCTAATATCCTCCTGCAAGGATTCAGCAAAGGCATCCCTTTCCCTTACAGCCTCTACAGCATTAAGGTAGCTGGCAGCAAGCTCAGCATTATCAAGAATCTTTCCATATACATTCCTCATATCTTCTACCCTATTGGCAAGAAGGGCAGCATCCCTAATCTTGGTAAGAGCCTCTGGGTCTCTCTGCTGTAAGGTTCTCTTGACTTTCTCAATAATTTCTTGCTTTCCCTTGGAGAAGTTGGATGCATTGCTTGGGTCAAGTATAAAAGCAATATCCCTGATATCTGCATTGAGAATATCACTTTCACTGAAAGAAGCAGTACTATTAAAGTCTTTCATCTCCAGCTTGCTGATTTCTTCTTTCTCCCTGGTAAGTATGTCCTTACTTTTGCTCAAACTATCTATCTGGAACTTCCTTGACTCCAGTAAGTTTTTTTGTTGCATCAACTTCTCTTTCAGCTTTGAAGCATCCTCTTCACTGGCATCCTTTATCTGTTTCTCCAGGGCTTTGATTTTCTTCTCCAAATAGGCATTGGAAGAAGTAAGTTCCTCCTGCTGCTTGTCTATTTTCTTTATCTGCCTGTCCCTTGCATCAATAGCATTGTTCTTTGCCTTTACAGTAGTATACCTCATAGCATAGCTGGGAGTAAAGGATGACTCTGTATTAGTACCATTAAGACCCAAGTCCTTCTGTAGCTGTTCATACCTGTTCTTGTAGTCATCACTGGCTACAAGGTTATACATAAGTATTTGCTGTACAGCAGGATTAATCTTTGCCATATTGGGACTTTTGGAAAAAACATTCTGTATTTCCTCCATTCTGTCCTTCATCTTCATAAAGTACTTAGCATTAGTTTTCAACCTTTCTGCCATCTCCTCCCTTGGATTCTTACCATCAACTATTGAAGTATTATCTTTATCGCCTAAGGCTTTATCTATCTCATTGTCAAGCTCTTCCTTAGCAAGTCTGCCATTGGCAAGTCCCTCAATAGTATGCATAGCATCTTGATAGAGCTTGCTACTAGTTCCTCCATCCATACCCTCAAGGTCATTCATTGCATTGATAAGTGAGAAAGCATTGTATAGCTTCTTGTCCTTATAGTCAAGGACTGAGGCATTGTTGATTTCCACTGGCCCCTCATAGTTGTCAAGTATGGAAATCATCTTGGCAGCATCACCTATTTTATCCTTGTGAGCTGCTACTACCTTGTTGATAGCTTCTACACCCCTATCAAGTGCCCTGTCATTTTCCTTTGCTTCTGCATAGGCATTCAGTAATGGGTTCATAAGAATGCCACTCATCCTTTCTGCTTTATTCAACTTATTACCTTGAGCATCAGTACCTCCTACTACAGCCTTCCATGTATCTTTGGGTCTATAAAGTACATTAGCATTTACAGTGGTAGTGGCTATAGGAGACACCATGCCTATGAATCCTTCATAGAGATTCTGCCTGTCTGTAAGACCATCAATGCCTTCTGAGAGTCCAGACAACATACTACCCAGCATACCGTCCATAGTACTGCTGTAAGCCTTGGGGTTATAGTTTCTCTTGATATAGTTGTCAAATTCATTGTTGCCTATTCCCCCTGCAAAGGAAGCATTTACTCCATCAAGGTATTCATCCATAAAACCACCAGCAAGCTGCTTTCCCAATTCCTTGCCAAGTTTTTTTGCAGAGTATAATCTCTTGACATTACCAGCTTTGTCCTTTAACCTTGACACTCCAAGGGATTCTGCGTCAGCAATAACATTCTTGTTGACCATGTTATCAAAGGTACTTCTCATGGAACCTTTGGCTATCTTGTATTTCTGGATTGCAGTGGTCATTGGAATGTTCTTGATGTAATCCATAATGAAGTTTACACCATAAGCCTTGGCAGCATCTCTTGCAGCCTGCATATCATCCTTCCTGTGAAGTTCTTGTAGTTCCTTTTCCTTTGCTCCTAACAGTTGGTTGGTGTAGAGCTGCTTTGCCTGTGCCCTTAGGGTCTCATCACTCATAGGAAGATTGGTAACTCCTTCCCTTGTCTTTGCAGCTACCCTCCTTTTGTCTTGAGCTTTTAACTGTTGGTAGATAGCATTCACTCCAGCTTTTACCTCCTTGTTATTGTAATCTATAGAGAGCTGGTAATCACGGAGTTCCTTGTTTATCTGTGCCTGTATCTTCTGTCTATTACTCTGAAGCTGTTCATCAAAGGTTCCCATAGCCTCAAGCTGGGCACCCTCAAGACCTGTAGTTGCTCCTACAAAGATGTTGTTAGTAATCGCTCCTACCTTTGAGGCTGTCTGCATTGCTTTGGCAGAGAGTCCTACTCCCTTCAAAGCAGCCTTTATTCCCCAGCCTATAGCCTTACCTGCACTTCCTGTCAGCCCTGTCTCTACAATACCTGCAATGACATGACCACTTTGCTTGAAGCCTTCCTGCACAGTATCCCATGAGAAGAAGTCTGGCGTATAGCCATACTCCCTCACATTGACATCTTTGGACACTCCTCCTCTTTCCTCTATGAGTTTTATCTCTGTAGGGGAGAAGGTATTGTATTTATAAACATTGTTCCAATAGGCAGGGTTGGTCCAGATATTATCATTGGCTTTATAATCAACAATATTACCCTTCTTGTCATAGATAGGCTTGTCTGGATCCTTGCCCTGGTTAAGGATAGCCATCCTGTCCATATTACCCCAGCTCTTCATATTGGCAAAGAGTGCCACATTGGAGCCAAGGTCTGACCATGTAGTAGTAAGTACACCTTTCAAAGTGTTGCCTGTAAAACTGCCATCCTGAGCTTCTGCCACTCTATTCTGTATGTTATTGGCAAGGTACTGGGTAGCAACACCATCACCATATTTCTGCTTCAATGCCTGATACTTGGCATAGTCCTTCAACTTAGCCTCTGGACTATAGTCCCTAAGCCATCTGGAATCCTTGAACTGGGCATAGTGACCAGAGACCTTTGTTGCCAGCTTGTCAAAGTCCTTATATTCCGATGCAAGACTTTTAACACCTCTTGTATCAGCATCCAGCATATTGAAGTACATCATGTCAGAGTCTTCCTTGATGTCAGCTTCCCTTCTCTTCTGGGATTCAGAGAACAACCTGTCAAGGATTTCCTGGTCATTCTTTCTGTCTTTCTTCTCCTGCTCATAAGGGGACATTGCCTCACTCATCTTCATAAGACCCATACCCATAGCTCCCTGACCATAGGATGTACTGAGGGAAGTATCATACTTTCTCTTATTGATATTGTAAGCCTTGACATTATCAGCAAGCCTCTTCTGTATCTGTCTATCTCCTAAGTAGTCACTGTTGAGCAAGTCCTCCATACCATCCAGATCCAGATAGGATGCAAGCTGGTTGAAATTACCATCCTTACCATGCTGCTGCTTAAAAGCATCAGTCACTCCTTTTGTCCTAAGCTGCAAATTCCTCATATTGAAGGCTTCCTCTGAACCATCATTGTTGAGGTTAAATGCATCCTTGCCAAAGGTATTTATATATCTTTGGTTCATATAAATGATATTAGCCATTTGATCCCTTTGCTCAATATCATCACTATATTTATCAAGTGTATGTTTGTGGGCAAGCATAAAAGCATCTCTTTCTTCTGGTGAAAGATTACTTAAACCTTTTAAACCTCTTAGACCCTTTACTTTCTCTATTGGCATAATTTCTTCATTTTTAATTTATCTGCAAATTTAATAAATTGCTTAGACATGAGGTAAACCTTTAAAGAGAAAGTTATCGGAATTAAGAAGTTTCATAAGTAGCTATAAGGAAAAACTATGTTCTGTATGTTATAAAACATAGTTTTGCATGAAAAGAAAAAATATTTCTTCCTTTATACAATAAATAGTAAAGATGTACGTTATATAGATATAAACATTTTCAATTAAAATTATATGGGACTATTTGATATCTTTAAAACACCTGTGCATGAAAAGTATAGTGGACTTATTCAAGCATTAAAGGAGCACTACCGATCTTTGTGTACTACAAGGGTTGAAACTTCTGTATTTTCCATGGGTGCGAAGCATTGTAATAATTTAGATAACTTGTGTATTACTATTTTTAGGGGGAGTGCTTATAATGAACATCCTTCAGAGTATAAGAACCTATATTATGAAGATTACGTTTTTGTAAAAACAACTTACTCTATTAATGGAGAAGCTATCACTATACGCAATGCTTTTCCTAAAGATGGAAATCAATTTATGATGTTTATGTCTGTCTTAGGAGCAGAAATGGCAAAAACTAGTTATGAAATAAATTTACAGCAGCAAAAAGAAGAGGAAAAGAAAAAAGCTGAAGAGGGAAAACTACAAGAACTACTTCTTCAAAAAATGAAAGAGAAAGGTATCTCTATAGATGAAGATAAACTTAAAGAAGAATACAACAAGCTAAATAATAATAGCAACAAAGATTATGAAATAGACACTTTAACTACAATTCAAAAAATTGGATTGTTGGGAACCACAGTGTCTTTGTGTACTTATACTGAATTATCTTGTACAAACGGAATACTTGAAACAATATTCAAGTTCTCTAATTTGTTAGGTCTTACTAAAAATTGCTGCAATGATGTCATTAATCGTCAGTCAGAAGAGGACAAAGGGAGATATATCCAAGAAGTGAGGACTATCAAGAAGGATGGTCCATTTATACAATTTATATTTGTATGCCAGGATATAATTGATTTATTAGACTACAGTACATATATAAAAGAAAAATTTAACAAGATTCTAGAAAGTATTGGATTTTCATCTGAGGATATAGACGCTATTTCTCATGGAAGATATAACTATAGATTTAGTGGTAATAATGAAGAAAAGGATTCTAGTTCTTCCAATGTAAAAACAGATAAAATTACAGTTGTTCAAACTTGGTCTTTAATTGAGTTTGCAAAGATGTTTGATTCTGTACGAGTAGGCACTTGCACTAATAACACTACAGGAAAGAAATATCCAGCATGTGCCTTTACCTCAGATGAAAAAAGAGTCTTTGCTTTATTCTCTTCTAAATTAGGAGGGTTAACAGCCAAGGAAATTGCAGAGAGAAAGCATCAACTCAAGATTTCAAAACTATCTAATGAAACTTATGTACTTCATGAATAAAAAGTACAAATTTTTAAATATAAGAGGAGAGAAAATTCTTTTTAGGAATTATCCTTCCTCCTCTTATATCATTACTTAGTAGCTCCAAAATTAGGCACAGTTGTAGTACTTTCATACTTTACAACATCTGCTGGGACTATTACAAGTTCTGCTCTTGTAGGACTCCATCCTCCATCTTTGTAAGGTTGAAAGAAGTATCTGTATAATTTTGATTTTCCTTTTCCAATAGCCTTATCTACGACATTTTTTGCATACTCAGGTAAATCATTATAAACAGCAAGTTGACCGGGATATGCCTCATCCTCTTTCATATTTGTCACAGAATATTTCGTATCATCCTCACCATTATTATCATTAGGATTTGTTCCTTCCCAAGATATTCTTATACTATTTTTATTTTTTGTAGTATATTCGGAATCTGAACTACTTCCTTCATTAGACTTATCCTTAGCCCTAGCTTTAATTTCAGCAATCTTTGAAGCCTTCTGCAATGCTGGGTCTTTAAGTGGGTCATAAGATACAGTACCAGTCTTATCATCATAGGTAAGACCCTGTGAAGCAAGGCGGATATTCTGGCCTCTCCTCTGCAAATCCAACTGGGATTGTGTAGCAGCATCTATCCTGCCAAGGTCTCTCTGAGGACTATGGTTCTCCTGATAAACAGCACCATCAATCATACCATTGATAACTGATTGCCTTGCCCTTCTGAGGTTATCACCTGTAAGGTTCTGGTTTACTCCTCTCTCCTCAAGGATAGCATCAGCAGCCATCTGTAGCTCTGGTATGGCTGACATATCCTGATAGAACTTCTGTATGGTTTCCCTGCTGTAGCCCATCTTCTGAACATAATCTCTGTAGTACCCACCAAGAGTACTTCCTTCATCACCAGCAGAGAACACTCTTGAGGAGGCTGACTTACCAGCAGCAGCTCCCCTTGTGTATAACTCATTACCGCTAACATTGTAGAGGTTAGGACTCTTCCCATCAAGGAAGTCATCAATGTTAAGGTTGTCAGTAGCATAAAGCCTTGAGGAATCCTGTGCTCCCATAGCCTGCCTTAATTTCTTCTCCTCCCTCATTGCCTCATCAGCCTGAGCCAGTCTGCCTATCTCCCCTTGGTATCTTCTCTTCAGGGATGTCAAGGCTCTCCTGTTACCCATTGTCAAGCCATTGTGGGCAAGGTCTTCTGCCTGTGTTCTAAGCTCATTGGCATAGCCTTCATAAAGCTGCCTTGCCTTACTACCCTCAGGCAATGTCTCACTGAGATACTTGAATTTGTCTGCATTCTGAGACAGTGTATCATATTGTTCTTCACTCTTCTCAAAGGCATCCTTGTATGCAGTAAATGGTACTAACATCTCCTGCATACTGAATGGCTGAAAAGTTGAGTCAACTGTAAATGCATAGTTTGGCATATCTTCTACTCTTTAAAATGTTAAACCTCTTTTCCTATTAATCCTACCACCCTTGGATTTCTTAGTCTTCTTGGCGAGGTGGTTTCTGCCAATGTATTGGTCACTCATAGTACCAAACAATCCATCAGCAGCCATATCAGCAATCATGTTATGTTGTGCATTCTCCTTACCCCAGTCTGAGAGACCCTTGAAGAGGCCACTCACATTACCATAGATACCTTGGTTCCAAGCAGCATCTGAAGCCATCCTCTGCCTTGCTGCATCCATCATCATCTGAGCCTTGAAGTTCCTATGATTGTTCTGTAGCTGTGCATTGGTCTTTGAAGTATCATTGAATGCCTGGGCATTGAAAATATCGGTGCCTCTGTTGAACTCCATAACCTTCTGCCTCTGTGCATCATTATATTCAAGTGCCTGCCTGTAGAGATTGCCACTTGATATCTGATTGTTATAGCCATTGGCAAGTAATCCTGCCATCTTGGTTCCTAGTGGAGAACCATTGTTCATAATAGCCCTGTCAGTAGCTCTACTGTTGGCATTAAGCCTATTCTGCTCATACCAGATGTCCATAGGTCTATAGCCAATGTAGTTGCCTATAGGCTGGTAGTGAGCCAGTGCTGGAACACCACTTGAAGCCTCTACAGCTGCATCCAACTTTGAGTAGTCTGGCTTTCCTATGCCCATTGCTTGCATACCAAGACCTACTGCTGGTCCAAACAACCCTGCATACCTACCCCATGTAGGCTTGTGCTTAGGCTCTAGGGTATTCTCCTCTGTAGGAGTAGAATTGCTACCATCAAGAGCACCACTAGCAGAAGGTCTCTTGTAGTAGTTATATGTATAGTCACTCTTGGCATCCTGCCAACTGTAATTGCCTGCATTAGCCCAATCCTTAGGTACATCGCCTATAATCTCCTCTATAGTTCCATCGTCATTCACAACAAAGTTACCAGTATTCTTGTCCCTTAGCATCTCGTCAGGTGTCTTCCAGTAAGTGCCAGGATGGGTGTTTCTCACACCTGTGCCATTGGGATCCTCAAAGATAGTCTGGTAATCCCTCTTTGCATCCTTCAGCCAACCATTCTTGTCAACATACTTTGCAGCATAGTCCCTTGCAGCCTTGGGAGCATCCTCACTATTAAAGATGGATTGCAGGTAAGACAACCTGTTGTTCTCATCAGCTCTCAGCCAGTCAGAGCCTCTCTTATAAGCATCTGTCTGGGAGAGAGCCTTGCCTATCTCCTCAGAGTTCATACCTTCTTTCACAAGACCTTTCTTGACAGCTTCTTGCCAAGCAGCATCTGTACTACCATTCCAAGCTTTGTAATCCTCCAATCCCCAGCCGCCATGCTTGAAGTCAAAGGTAAGCTTGTTATTCTTGGATGGTACATAGGCACCAAAATCATAACCCTTTGCAATAGCATCCGCCAACACAGGATTGCTACCCTCAATGGCATCAAGGAACTGCTTGTTCTGAAGAATATTCTCCCAATCAGTAATCTTATCCAGCTTTTGGTCATAAGCCCATTTATCGAAGTCACTGTCTGTATGTAGCCCAAGAAGGCTGTATATCTTTCTCTTCATGTCACCACCCTTGTCAAATCTATTGAGCTTTCCTCCACAAGCTGCCATCTGTGCTTCCTCCATCTGAGGCTGCTGCATCTGCTCATCCACTACTTGCTGGGCATCAGGTTGCTGCTGAGCCAACTGTTGTTGCTGCTCTGCACTAAGTTGTTGTGCTTGCTGAGCCTGTGCAGCCTGTTGTTCCTCCATGGCTACCTGTTGCATGATGGCTTGCTGCTGCTCTGGAGGAAGCTGTGCAAAGGCATCCTGTACTTCCTTTTGCTGCTGTTCTGCCTTCTGCCTTTCCTGCTCATCTGCAAGTTCATGCATCTGCTTGGTAAGTCCTGCCTGGCTGATAGCATCATTAGGTCTTTCCTCACTCTCCTTCTCCAACTTCTTTGACAGGTCAGCAAAGCTAATGTCTGCATTCTTCCCTACATGGAACTTCTTCTTTGTTCTAGCATCTGGCTTAATCCTTCTGCTAAATACATAGTCATCAAAGATGGTCTCCCCTTCCTCCACAAGGTTAGGCTGTCCATTCTCCCTGCTGATGCCAAGCTGCACACCATCATAAGGAGATTCCTCATGGGTTCCTCCTGCATCTATATGAGTTAATCCATTACTCCAATCTGCACCATTGGTCTGCATATCACCCCCCAATGCAAAGGTGCTGAAGGGAGTTGCCTGCAATGAGCCAAAAATATTTCCTCCCCCTACTTTGTTCCTTACCTCCGATGCCTTGCTCTTGGCGGTGAGATAGTCAGACATAAAGTTATAGTCTATAGCACCTTGGCTTCCCAGTGGTCCGCCAAAGGCTGCATAGTTTGCCAACATATTATCCATCTGTGTACTAGCTATATTATCAATGTTATTATCTACACTTCTGTTTGCCCAGGATTCTGCCGCATTTCTCTGTGCCCTAAGCTCAGCGTTCTTCTTCCTTGCCCATCCTTTCTTGAACAGTCCTCCCTTGTAGGCATTCTGCACATTGGCTTGGGCATTGGGTCCTTGTACATCATCAAAGGATGTGGCTGTAGAGTTAAAGCTACTCAAGTAATCGGTACCTTGATTGGCTGCACTAAGTTTCTTTTGGTCTGTCTTGGTACCAAAGAGAGCATTGACACCTCCTCCTATAATACCACTACCTGCGGAAACTATGCCTCCCAGCACAGGGTTTACAGTACTGATAGCATTTCCCACAGTACCACCTATGCTACTGATGGCATTGCCTGCGCCAGAGTTCAGCCCTCCACTGATGAGTTTGCTGCCTACTGTACCTGCCACTCCCCCAATGGCACCTATACCACTCTTGGCTAAGCTGCCTATACCAAGCCCCAAGCCTTGACTGGGAAGTTTCATGGAGGATATTTTTCCCAAGTCTATCTTAGTGGAATCCTTCAAGGCATTGCCCAAGCCACTGATGCCTCCACCAGTGACATCAATACCACTAATGTCGATACCACCGCCATCTGCAAAGATGTTGTCCTGCATGAACAATGGTTGGTTCCACCTGTTTG
Source organism: Waltera intestinalis (assembly GCA_963628185.1). Taxonomy (GTDB): domain Bacteria; phylum Bacteroidota; class Bacteroidia; order Bacteroidales; family Bacteroidaceae; genus Prevotella. Next base: position 22,257 of record CAVGEN010000091.1, read on the forward strand.
CCGTATATAGTTTATTTCTCTTTCTTACCATAAGACTTACATTTTATTGCAAAGATAACACTAAGTTACCTATTGTCTAATGTCCTTACGCCTATTATAAAAACAGGTAAGGAAATCACTAAGACTTCCTTACCCATATTGCTATCTATCCAAAGTATGTAGCCATAATGTCATGTATCTCCACCTTGCCAAGGTTTCCCTCCTTTGTGGCATCCTTAGTAAGCTTCAAGTATGTCCAAGGGTTTCTTATCCTGTCCAGAGGTTTTGGCTTGAAACCCATGACTCCTATATTGTTCCTAGGAATGTCGCATCTCCATATTCTGAATTTCCTTGTCAGTGATCCACTATCCTTACCATGGGTGAATATGTCATGACCACTCTTGTTTTCCAAGGTTAGCTTGCCATGCTGATGCTCATTCCATGCCTCAAGGCTATCAAATGGAAGAGAAGGAATGAACTTGTCATTGTCTTCATCATAGTTGCCATCCCCTGTGACACAAGCCCTGAACTCAAGATTGGTGAATATCTTGTCCAACTGAGGCTCTTGGTTGGCAATCAAGGTCATGGAGTACGGCTTGCTCTCACCAAAGAAGTTGCAGTAGTCGCCTGCCTGATGTTTCCATACCTTACCAGCATTGTCTATCCAAAGACCCATGTCATCCAAGTTGTTGAAGTAAGGCGTTCCACCATAGTCATAGAAGGAGGTGAAGCAGTTGAACTTCTCAGAATAGGCAAGAGCCTTGTCCTTATTGATGAACAGCACATCCTGGTTCAGCTTGTCATAATAGGTGACGGTGGCATTGAAGTTACCTGGAGACCATTGCTTGTCTGCCGACGCTATGTTCCCCTTAGCCCAAGAGTTGAAGCCTCCTGCCGTAGTAAGGTTGTTCAGCTGACCATTGAACAGATAAATGCTCTTGTCATTGCTGTCCATGAAGTAGATACCACTGGGCGTTGCAGCTACCGACCACTTGTTAGAGCACCCTATGGTGTCGGAGTAATACCTCTTACCTTGAACCTTGCCACTGTTGGCTATCTCGATGGGAACTCCCTCAGTAGTGGAAATCTGGGTGTTCTCATTATAGAGAATCTGCGCTATGCCACTGTCTTGGAAAGCTATGAGCTGGTCGTTAAGCCTTGTTATCTTGTTTATCTCCCCCTTGTTGCCATCCATCTCCAAGGTACTTGCCAAGGTGATGTTTGTCCATAGGTCTATGTCTGCCCCATTCTCCTTGGTCTTAGTCCAGGTAATGTTGTTAGGGAAGTCGGTATTCTCATAGTAAGATTTATCCAGTATCCTATAGGAGAAGAAGTTGTCCATCTGAGAGTACACTGGGTTGATGAGATTGAAGTTCTGGGGTGTCATGTTGAGGTTGCTCACCTGTGCCCTGTTTCTGTCATACCTGCCATCAATGTTCACTCTTGTCTCCACCATGAAGGACGCTATCTCTACCACTTGGTTCTTGTCTTCCTGTGTATAAGGATAGGTCTTCAGACACTCAAACCTCTGGAAGTAGGTGTCTCCCCACTTGTATTCCAATACCAGTGACTTGGTGTTACCATCAAAAGTTGCAGGAGGTCCACATGGAATCCAAGTTGCAGCCTGGAAAACCTCGTCAGAAGTGCCCCCCATGAAAGTGTCTTGGTTGTAAGCCTTGGTTATCTCCACCATTGGCATGGTATTATTGGCAGCAGCCATTTGGTTGGCGTTAAATATGCTATTCGTATGCAGATTGCCAAAGGAGCTGCTTGAGCCATCTGTGAGTTTTACAACAAGATGTGGCGTTGACTTATACTTCATGCTGATAGGTTCTCTCCATTGGGAAAGACCACTGACTATATCGCCAATATCCGACGAATGCTTGGCGTTTCTGTAGAAGTTCCAGCCACCGCTGCCTTTCTCCCAGCTCCAAATACCCCTCTTTGAGTCGGAGTTATTGGGGTCTTTCTGTCCAAGGAAATAGTAGGAATCGGAGTTAAAGTCCGTGTCATTTATATCCTCTGCATCCCTCCAAGGGTTTCCTACTATAGGATATATGGTTGGGCTGGTAGGGGTAAGCATTGTCTCTACATTGCCCATATAGACATGCCCTGCTACTTTTATTATTGACAGAACGTCACTGTTGAACAACTGAATGTCCTCAACATCGTAAGAATCTTTGCTGGTCTTGTTATATACAGTGCTTAGACTGAGCCTGTAGTTGCTTATCTTCTTCTTCAAGAGTTCAGCACTTCTGCTGTCCCTCGCAACATCATTGTTGAGGGATCCATTCTTATGCCACATGAACACTGGAAAGTCAACAGGAACCTTCATCTGGTCGTAAGCCTGATATTTTGGACCATCCAAGTCATCAACAATCTTATCATTGAAGAACAACCCTGATATAAGGGCAGCCGAAGCGTCTGTGACAATACTTCTGTGCTCAAACCCTGCCGCACTGGAGCTTATTGGGGGTGTAGATACCTGAATGTCAATATCTCCATAAGTACTATTCAGCAATACCCTTCCGACATAGTTCATGGAATACCCACTAAAGTCAATCCCAGTAAAGGAGTCATCGAATACCAACTCTGGGGAATGCACGGTAGCAAGCATATCGTCCACATAGAAGGCATGGCCATCATCATAGGTACCCATCACCTCGGTGTTCCTAAGGTATGGGGACATCACCTCCAGGTAGTCCTTTTCCTCCCCAGTGGAAGAGCCAGACGCAATATACATGATATCAAAATGGGAATCCAATCTACCATCACAAGATACAATTCCCCCACCATTGGATGCATCTGCATTATCATAGCTGGCGACTGGTGTCCTGAACAGCCATGAGGACTGTGCGTACAAAGTGCCTTCCTTTGTCCCAGTCCAAAGATTGTTGCCATCATTCTTCTCAGCATCGGAATATCTGTCTGCCTTTCTGTACATTGTGGAACATCCTATCCCTTGGCACAGAATGGTTCTGTCTGATACCTTTGGCACCGCAAATACTGGTCTTGCCTTCCTATATCCCTGAGAGTACAATGCACTGAAGATGTCGGGCATGGCATACCTGAACTCTGGCACTGAAATTCTTCCATATTCTTCCGAAGTCATGGAGGGAACTACGTTACATTGTTTGTCTCCTATCCAAAAAGGCTCAGACCACTTGCCGTTCTTATACTGAAACTGCACTCCAAGCCTGTAGTACTCATTGGACTTAAAGCAAGCTGCGCCTTGATAATTTGTATTTGAGCTATCAAGGGTGTTCACAAAGACAAAGGGGCTAGTTGTGGTCTTACTATAGAATCTTTCCGACTGCCATGCTGTTATACTGTCATTCTTCAAAGGGTTCTTCTTGGATGCCTCCCCTAGCAGAATTTCCTCAATGCCTCTCAGATAGGGTCTTGTGACAGTCAAGTCCCCCAAGAACAAAGTGTTGTCCTTTTGCTCCATAGTCTTAGCCTTGATTTCCTCACCTCCTTTATACAATAGTTCAGTAGGATCCACGGTGTCTCCCTTGGTGCCATCGTCAATGAAGTACAGGCAACTGACAGCAATAGAGCTATACTCATAGACAGGACTTACCTTACTGCCGACAGCAACCTCAGCCTCATCAACATTCTCGCTTACCAATATGCCTATGTCATCGCCAAGTCCTAGGTAGATGCGTGCATCCTCTACAGAATCCTCTCCCCAAGCATAATAAATAGGAGTATCATTGGCAGTTATTCTCAAGATTAAGTCGGGGTATATCGCTCTGTCAAAAACATATACATCGGCAGAACTACCTTCCAGTGCTTCCCAGTAAGCCCTACTCTTACATCGGCTATTTGAAGGCTTCGGACATCCTGGATCAGTATAACTATACTTATAGTCAGGTGCTTGGTAGGTAAGTCCTCCGTCAAGACTTATCTCCACGGTAGAGTCTTGTTTATTGCCCAAGCCCCTGTTAAATCCCCAGGCACTTTTTACAAACACGGTTTCCGAGGGATTACCAAGCATTACATCCTCAACCCTCTTTACCAATGGGGTGGCATCCCTGGAAGTCCTCAAGATAGAGTATATCCTAAGATAGTCAAAGTTATTATCTAAATTCCTTATCATTATCTTGAAGGCGTTGGCTATCTTGCTCTCTGCACTGCCTCCCCTATCCACATAGGTGATATATTGCAAGGGGGTGGTATAGAAGATGTTGCTCTCCTGACCATACTTGTTGTAATATGTAAAGGCATATTGGATAACCCCAGCAGGAAACTCCCCAGTACCAAGCATCTTGGTTACTGTTACCTCCTCCTGCAAAGCCAGCTCATGCACAAAGTCAAAGGAACCATCATTGTAGTCCTTTGCTTTGCTGTCCATACTAGGCGCAATGTTGATTACCCTAGGCTGGTTGAGGTTGTCTGTCCAATACACCTTCTGCACATTCTCCGACTCATAAGACACCAATGTCTCCAAGGGATATTCAGCATTGAATCCTAGATTTCCCCTGTAAAGTAGTTTACCTGTAAAGTCATATTCCTTGTCAGCCGCTGCTTCCAATACATAGATACAATCCTCGCTGCCAGTGGTAAATACCACTAACTTGTGGTTGAGTACCGCTGTACCAATGGGAGTACCCTGCAAGGAATCAGAGTATTCAGTGGCGGTATTCCAAGGTGTCAATGCTATATGTATTGCCATTTCAGAGGTACCCCTCTCATTGACCCATGACATCATAGTGTTGCCTTCGTTAGTAGCCAACCTAAGATTGACATTCTCAAAGGCAAACTCCGCATTGAAGGCTGATACAGAGGTGTCTCTGTTCATCCCTTTTGTTTTCCAACTTATATTCTTTTTTGCCATATCAATGTCTCCTTATATATTCCCTGTCACCCAGCGACTTGAATCCAGTGTCAAAGGAAGTCACAGGTTTAATCATTGTGCTCAAATATCTTGTAAGACTTTCCATCTCAGACACAGCTGGCATGGTCATCTCGGATTGCAGGAGGTGGCTAGCCCAGGCATAGTCTGTCTGTGCATTGCTGAGCACACCTGCCTGAACCTTTCCAGTGTCATATTTCACAGTGAATACCTTTACCTTGATGTATGCCTCAAGAGCATTGAGGTAAGTCTCATTGTCAATGAGCAATGGAAAACCGTCCTCATCAACAGGTATTGCCTTGTAGGCTATCTCCACCTCCCCATCAGGAAATGAGGTGAATATAACCCTGCCTTGGGTCTTGAAGGAAGGCTCGTCCATGTCTTTTCTCATTGGAGGGATGTACTCTCCAATAGGACTTATATTGTTTGTCAAGTCCTTTGGCTGATACCTTTCATCTGGCTTTGGTCTCATGCCAGGGGTAAAGGTATCTGTCATAGACCTAAGACAGATGCCAGTGCCCAGATCTTTCACCTGCACAATGGATATGAGGTCACAGGGGAGAAGTCCCCTGAAGTCCTTGATTTCCACTGTCTCCACCTTGTCTTGGTATAGCTGTGGATAACCATGGAGGGCAATGAACCTGATGGTATGCCTTATCACCTGCTCCAAGGTGACATCCCTCAGCAAAGGATGCTCCGTAATATCATCGAGCACCCTCCTTATATTGGTATATTGTATGTTCGTCACCATAGTGTATCTATCTTTCCTTTGTTTATATTCTTATATAATGCCTGCTTGGCAAACCTGTTCACGGTAAACTCATAGAAGCTTTGGTTCTCATAGTTGGCGGCATACTTGTCGTACCTGATGAAGTAGGTGTATTCCTGCTCCTTCCTCAGCAAGGTCTTGTTGTTTTTGGACTCCTCGTCCTCAAACCAAAGCTGCAATGTTCCCTTCCAGTCTATAGGGTAGGTGTTTCTCAGCTTCCCATTGTCAAGAATGCTCACTCCCACTTGCAGCTTCCTCAGCTCAAGCCTACCCATCCTGCAAGGAAAAACCACAGTATTTCCCTGCGCCATTTCCTCGGCAAGCAAGTCATTCACTCCTCTTATGATACTATAGAACTCATGCTCCTTCAAGGGTCTTCCAATGTCATACCAACCATTCTTGCGTATGAGCTTGTAGCAGTCATACACCCCAAAGCTGCCTCTCACCTTGAACTGCTTTGGTTCCCTTGTCTTCCTAATCTCAGCGTCAAACTCCTTGTAGTCCATGGCTAGCTCTGTTTGGTTGATGCCTTGGCAAGATCGTCACTTGCGTTGTTCCTGTCATCCACAGGCTTATACACACTGCCCACCAGCTCCTTCACCACCAGCTCTATCAATGTTGGCACCAGATACTCCCTTATAGGGAAGGTCTCATCAAGCACATCACATGCTATGGGGCTGCCGTCATCATCACAGAGGTAGTCGGAGACACCATCAAAATCCTCGAAGACTGCGCTCATCCTTAGTTTCTTTAGGTATAGGAACTGAGGGTTGTTGCTGTTGAGGTATAGATGCTGGTCTGGTCCCAGCGACACATAGATGATGTTCCTTAGGAACTTGTTGGTTCCCACATACCTCATCCTATCCCTAGGAACATAGCTGATGTTGATGCCTTGGTAGAAGTCTATTGGATATACCCTAGGCTCATTGCCCTCAAGTATCTTGGGTATCTTTCGGGTAGTCCTTAGGTAATACCCACCAGTACAAGGCTCTCCGTCAATGGCAGCAACCTTCTCCAAGTCAAGACATATCTGCTGATACTCAAACTCCGAGGCAATGTCAGTGGTGGACTTCTCCTTGTCCTGCTCCTTCTTGATGAGGAAACTCCTGTACTTCTTCAGCAGGAATACCACATGCTCCTCCGTCCAGAAACTGTCATCGGAAGTATTGGTCTTTGCCAAGTCCAGGCACATATAAACGATTTCCTTTACTAACATATTCTCCTTTTATTAATTATGGCTCAAAGGTACTTAATATTACGATACCAATGAGCCACATTATAGAAACTATTTACTGATTTAAGTAAATCCTTTATTCATCACTGTCATCCTCCTCGGCAACAAAGCAAATGTCTGAGTCAAGGTTGTCCTCGGCATCATTGAGGTTGTGGATGACTTTTACAACATCGGTCTCCTCAAGATTCTTCAATCTCTGGGCCATCTCCGTCATCTCGCCTAAATGTAATTTTCCCATCTTCAAATAATCTGGATAAGGTATTAAACAACTTGTCCCATACAGGCAGTCAAGTGCCTCCTCTATGAGACGATAATCACTCTTGCTTAGCACTGCCCTGTAATCATGGAACATGAAGTCCCAGTAGAAAGCCAGCACAAGCAGTTTGTCACTATGGGTCTTTGGCATATAGCCCCTTAGTTCCAAGGCATGATAGTAGCCTGACAGCGCATTATACAGTATTTCATCCATAGCACCCACAACTTTTAGTAACCTTCATATTTCCCACTATGCCAAACAACATATTAAAGAATTTGATAGCTGCGACATAGTGCTCTGTCTCTATTGCGGACTTGAAGGCATACCACAGCAAGATAAAGTCTGTGAAGGCAGTGGGCACAGTACAGTCTTCAAGTAGATCCTTTGTATAGTTCATTACCTTTTGGTAGAGTATGTTCTCGTCAAAGACAACTCCCAGTGTGGTAGCTTCCTCCAGTCTGCATGGGGTACAAGCATCAGGAGTACCCTCACATTCCACATATACAAAGAACAACGTGCTGCTCATATCTGCATCCTTGAACATCATTGCCTTTGCCTCAGTTTCCCATGTCTTAGTAAAGTCCAAGGCAGTAAGCACCAAATTTAATTCCCTCTTCTCCCCCTCTACCTTCTTCTTGTAGATGTAATCCTCTGTAGGACTGCCAGGGTCTGTCTCAGACACTTTGTCCGCTGTCATGATGGTAATGGATTTTATGTAAATCTTACTGAAATAATCAGCTTTATTCACATGGGCATTGATATACATCCTTTTGCCATCGTCAGAAATTCTTAGTTGGTCGAATATTAACATGATTCATTTCTTTAGTAAAACAAAAAGGGAGAAGATGCTATTCCCACCTCTTCTCCCCTATCCTATGAAAATTGCAGACTCTGTTAGTCTGTCACCGCCTTTTCCTCCGAAGCATCACTTGTAGGAACTGCGTCATCAGTACCTGTGATGCTCAGACCTGTGGCTGTGTTGATTGCCTTTACCAACGCATTGATGGTGGCCGCACTCTCAGACACAATGGTGATGTCCTTCTCTGAGCGGTAGCTGCTTACACCAGCATCTGTGAAAGCATAGTGAATCTCAAGCACGTTGTACTGCTTGGTTGGATCAACAAGATACTTGGTGTCAATGTTGTTAGGATAGCCAATCTGCCTGTACTGGTCACCCCTCTCACCCATGCAGAACCACTCAAGGTCGGCAATCTTCTTGCCGTTGCCAATGCCAGTAGTACCCACCACTGCCTTTGCCTTTGTTGGTGTCTTGTCCGTCAAGGTACCCCAGTACTCGTCAACACCATTCACATAGATGGTGGTAGGAACAACGTCAAAGAGGACTGGCTCCTGCGCCTCAGTGCCAAGTGTCCAAGGCTGCTCCTTCTCAGTGATGAGGACACCGTCGGCAGAAGCCTCGAATTTCAAGTAAGGGTTGCTGTCCTTGGTTGCACCAAGTTCCCTCGAAAAGCCAAGGTTAAGAGCATCCTTCAGCTTCTCGTAGAACTTTGCCGCCGTAGGAGTTGTTGCGGTGGTTGCTCTTACAGCCACATCCTTGAAGTACTGGTCTTGGTCACCCATACCATAGAACTGGCGGAAGTTAATGCGAAGAATATAGTCCTGCCCTGCAACAGGTGCACCACCATTCACATCCTTGCTGAGACTCACCAGCACGCTCTTCAACGGAGTCACCATGTCTGCGGCTGCAACAGCCTTCACATAGCTGATGTTCTTCACAGGGATCCTATCACTCTTGAGCACGGTGTCCGCACCCTTGACCTTGAAGTAGATTTCCTTGTTCACACCATCGTCAATGGTCTTTGCCAAGATGGTACCTGCCTTTGAAGTCTCACTGACTGCTGTACCTACTTCCGATGCCACGTAGAACTGCCTGTTCTGATTTGTACTAAATACACTCATTTCATTATTGTATTAAGTTAAACATTGCCTATTGGATAGGCGTTATATCATTTCTCTTGATTTCTCTGTATTCCGATTCCCTTGCTCTGCAATGCCATCTGCACGGCAAGCTCAAGAATCCTCTGATGCAATCCCTCATGGAGCTTGCACTCCATGGCTTTGCTTTCTTTCTCAATGGAGAGACCATCTGATAAGTCTTGCAAGATGATTGGGGAGACCTTCTTGACATACCTCACATAGTACGTAGCAATGACATACTTGCATACTATCTCCACATTGCCCTCCGACAAGTCAAGCCTAAGTGCCCTCCTGTCATTGGCTCCCCTGAAGGGATTGTCCTTGATGCTCTGGTATTCGTCCTGCCTGGTGGGAAAGACCCTCATTGTACTCTCCCCCTTGCACTTGCCGTTCTCCAGAACCACAGACTCCATGGTGATAAACCACAAGTCATCGGGAAGGGTGAAGAAGGTGGAAGAGCCAGATACTCCTAAGGGCGTTCCACCACTATTGGTGAGGGGCTTGAGGTATTCCTCAGCCACCAAACTTGCCAGGTACCTCCTCATCTCCTCTGTGCTCTCAAAGGATTCCCCATGAGGATTCTTGCCATTGTAGAGGCTGAGCACCAGTTCCTTCTGTGCCTTAGTGAGGAACACTGACTTCTCATACTCATCAAGTGCAACAGTCTGCCTTGAAATCTCCTCCCCAAAGCCAGCCCTGGCACCATAGCTGTTAAGCAGAATGTCAAAGCCATCGCTAAACTCTTCCTTTGTCATATCATTAAGGTTTTAATTACTCACTTCTTTGCCCTGCCTGCATCATTACCTGAACATTGTCCTGCCCAGTGGCTGTCCATGCTACCTTTGCAAGCTCGACAGCCCTTTGAAGGATTTCCTCATGCAAGATAGGATCCAACTCACAGCCTTGGGTATCACTGAGACCTTCGATGGTTAGACCGTCAAGGTCTGACACTATTATTGGCTTGGGTCTTCTGATATATCGTATAGTGTACTTTGCCATGCTGTCCGAAGGTCCAATGACAATATCCGCCCTATTGGCAGTATTGCTGTTGATAAGCCTCCAAGCCTGGTATTTTAATGGTCTCTTGTAAGGCTTGCTCATCAATCTTGAATACTCGTCAAACTTAATGGGAATAACTTGCAGAAGCACCCTCTCGTCATTCCTGTCAACCTCGACCACCTCATTGATGACCATCATCATGTCACTGGGCAGGCTGACACTTTTAGTGTTTGACCTCGTGTCAAAGAGAGGGGCACTAAATCTGGATGACCTTGTGTTTGCCACAGTGGTAAGCATGGAGAAATCCACCTGTCTCTTGGCATTGCCATCAAAGCCTTCCTGTAGGTTGTTGCCCTTGCTCTTTGGGTTGAAATAATTCTTGAGTATCTCATCCTGCGCCTTGGTAAGAAAGATACTCTTCTCATAAGCGTTCAATCCTGGTGCCTGGTTAGATGTAATGTTATTATACAAAACATCGAACATATTGTCAAATTCCTCTGGTGTCATACCTCTTTATATTTAAATAGGAGCAGGGAGGGCTTTCACCTCCTCCCACGAACTCCTTATGGTTAATTGCAATTTATTCTTCCTTTAGCTGTGCCTCAAGCCGATACTTGAGTTCCTGGTGCTTGATGCTGGCAATGTACTTGGCGGCATTGTTGAGGGTGCTCTCCTCATTCATCTCGCAAAGCGGAGAGCCATCCTTGCGCAAGTAGTAGGTGTTGTTCTTCACACCTATCAAACCTGCCTCCACAGCCTTCTTGATGAGAACTTTGGCAGGCAGGTAGTCATCGGTGATTACCTTGTGGAACTTGCGAGGATCTGCCTGAATGTACTCATTGATCTTGCCTTGCAGATAGTCAAGCTTGACTGACGGACTCACTGGTCTCTTCTCAAGAATCTCAATGATTGTCTTGAGGGTGTCCTTGTCTTTCTTGACTGCGCCATACTCAGTGTAGCACTCCATGGTCACATCCATCTTGCTGAGGTTCTTCTGTGTCTCGTCACCCTCAGAGATGATTACAAACTGATAGGTAGCCTTGGGTCTGTCCTCAAGCTCCTCCATGGATGGTGCAATCTGGTCTTTGTTGGCAAGCAGAATCTTGTATTGGATGTATTGCTCTGGAATGCTTAGGTCAAGGTAGTTGTCCTGCTTGTGCAGTATCACCCTACCAATGCCATTTGGATTGCTGTCATCCCAAAAGTTGTTCTCTTTCTTATAGATACTGAGGGCGTTAATCTCTAGTCCCATGGCTCTCTCAAGGAAAGCCTTCTCACTATCTGTAAGAACATTCTTGAACATACCTGTCTTGCTGAGGCGAGGCACCACAAAGCTCCTTGTGGCATTCTCAGACATACCTCCATACAGGATATGCCCCTTGCGCTGCACCATAGCTGACTGGCTAGGCACAAACCTCACAATTACCTTCTCATTCCTAAGGCAATTCACAGGCTCATTGTAGCCCTGTGGGGCAGCTGTCCTTTGTACCGCTGGCTTTGGCTCCTCCTTAGGTATAGGAATCTCAACCCTTACTTCTTCCTGTGGTGTTACATCCAGCTCTGCATTTTGCATCAATGCATCAATGCCAGCATTGTCTTCTTTCTTATTAGCTCTTCCCATTTTATCTTCTCCTTTTTATATTTCTTCCTTGTTAAAAGGTTGGCAGGAGGGGGATTGTGCCTCCCCTCGCTGCCTCCCTATATCTTAGCCTACCAAGATGGCAGGAATCAAACTCATTGTCCTAGTAGGATCAAGCACACAGATACCTGTGGTTGTCATCTTGTGGATGGTTGCCGAATCCTCGTCATAAGACATATTTGGATTACCCATTTGACCTGTAAACGGATTTCTTAGACCCCAAGCATAGCTTGTCATATCACCTTCCTGACCCTTGACAGCACACTTGAAGATGTTAGGCTGATCCATTGTACCGATGTCAAAGATGTCATATCTGTAAGAGAATGCTGGTCCGCCATTTGGATGCATAATCTTATTGCGCACAACATCGTCGTAGTAAGGATCCACGTCCACCTTCACCTTGACACCATTAGGTGCGAGGAACTCTACAAACTGGAAGCCAGCAGAGAGGGCATTCTCATGCAAAGGAGAGTTGGTCTTCTTAATCATCGAGAGGTTATCTGCATTAATCTGGAACGCAGTCCAGCCACTCACTGTGTCAAGCACTGCCTTGTGGAATTGTAATGCCAATTTTGTTATCCTATAGGCTCTTTATCCTATAGTTCTATCACTTTACTATCGTGATAGTTCAGAATACATTTTCACCTTCAACCTAACTTGCTAAGGTGTCGGACACTCTTGGAAATATTATATTCTTATGCCTATTTACCATTCTTTTTACAGAAGACTTTGCCACATTGAAATATCTTGCTATGTATGCTGTAGTCAAACCTTGTCTTTTCATCTCTATCAACTTGTTGATGTCAATCTTTGCAGCTAAAGGTTTTACTGCATTTTTGCAATATCTCATCCTAACGTTTGCTCTTTGTAATGAATTATACACAGAAGTTAATGCTACATGATATTTTTCTGCAATATCTTTAGTGTTCATTCCTGCATTATAATCATTTACAATGTCTTCCTGTAACTCCTTTATTGAATGTATTTTTCTCCCCTTAAACTTAGAGTTTCCATTCTTAATATTGTAACCATTCTCTATAGAGTTATATTGCTCAATATAAAAAGATTCTCTCTCATTAAGCTCAGAATAGGGAACAAGTTCTAAAACGTTGTAGATAAAGTTGTCTTTACCATACTGTTCTATAGCCTTTTTTAGCTTAGTGCAAGTCTCATATTTTGAAAAATGATGCCTCATTCTTTCTGACAAACTTTTTCTTGTCTGTCCTATATACACCTTACTGTTTATTTTATTGGTGATAATGTAAATTATACCTAAAGGCTCTTGTTCTGTCATAAGTTTCAATTTCTACTCGTTACACTGGATATACATATTACTATATACCTTAGCACGGTATTGCCCATTTATTTAGAGGGTTTCACCGTTTTTGCCCGATAAATTTTTCTGCTGATTTCTCAAGCAGCGAGGCTCAGATTTACGTTCCAACCTCTTTCACCAGTCTTGATAATGAATGTCCTGTCCTTCATGTCAAGCTTTGCAGCAGACAACTCATAGAGGGCATCCTCGATAAGCTTCAACGAGAAGGTGTTGTAAGGCATTGTGTTGCTTACCTCCATCTGCTGATACAAGCCACTGCCCATTCTTATCACTTCACCAGACTTACCTATGTTGAGATACTCACCATTGTTGTTCCTGTTGGAACGGCCAAATGCAAGGATGTTGTTCTTGTACTCGCTCCACTGCTGCTCAAGCTGCCACTGTACCTCATGCATCCACATGTCAACAGTGTCCTTGACATAGCGGCCATTGGTCTCCCTTGTCACAGGAATGCCGAAAGCTACCTTCTTGCCAAGCATTGAGCCTGGAACCTTGTGCTGAATCCTGATGGTAGAGAACTCATTGCGCATTGCAATAGGGCTTGCAAATCTTACCTATTAATTTAACCTAAGCTCTTTATCTTAGGAACTGTATTACTACAGCTTAATTGGAGTACATCTTCCTCCTGTACCATATTGTCTTTAGGAGGTGGACACTCTTGGAACAATTATACTGTCGGATAATTGACATGGTACCTTTTGAAAAGGGAGTAAATGGTACTTTTATTAACTTCAAAATGTTCAGCTATCTGCTTAACCATTTTTCCATCATTGAACATCTTTATAGCCTCCAAGCATTTAGCTTCATTAAGCTTGAAGTGTGTACCTTTACCTTTTTTATCTATACCATGCAATGAAAGGATTTTAGTGAATGTGTTATGACTACAATGATGCTTAGTCATTATTTCACTGACTTTTAATACACCATCTAAGTACTCCCTTATCAGATTCTCTTGTACTTCCTCATCCTCTAGGATATTGTACTTATTACGTAAATCAACACCTTTCTTTACAAGATACTCCTTTAAACCTACAGAAGAGCAATCATATCTTTTAGCTAATTGCTTTAAAGAATATCCTGATTTGTAATCTTCCACTAGTTCAAGAAACTCTTGGCGATTGATATTTAACTTATTGCTTCTTATCTTAACACCAAGGGATTTAAGTATTTTCACAATAGAGGCTTTATCTACTTTATATAAAGTTGCAATCTTGTTACTGCTAAAACCAGACAAGTATAGTTCCTTAATCTCATTATAACAATCATCTAAAAGCAGCTTTTTGTTCCCATCTCTTCCTATAGTAAGATTATATCCTTCCTTGAAAGTATTATACTTAGCTATATAGAAGATTTCTCTACTGTCTAAATCCTTAAAATCACATTCTTCAAGTACCTCAGTACTAAAGTTTTCTATGCCATACTTATGAATTGCATTGTGAAAGTATGTATTATCTTTCTTATGCTGATGTTGCTTCCATCTAAATTCAAGAGTATATCTCGTTTGTCCTATATAGGACTTGCCATTAACCTTATTGGTTATCTTATATATTATACCTTTCATTGATAATTATCTTATCCTCATGTTCTACTCTCTACACTACTTATAGTATGTTAGCTATAAGTTAGCTCGGTATTTTACCACCGATTTTGCCCATTTTTTTATGCAGCTATTAACTGCAAGGTGACATAAGATAGTCTATCACCCACTTTCCTACTAAGCTCACGCTCTACTGGTGCATACTCTACGGAGAAACGCTTGCCAGCAAGTAACTCCTCAGCAGGAATACCTGAGGTAACGGCACCCATCAATTCTACCTTATATACAGTATTGGTGCCTTCATTCCTGCCATCCGCAAGGATTCTGATAGGATAAACCTCATTGCGCTCACCAACGATGGCTTCACCATCTGCAAACCAATCCTCTGCAAACACAAGGTAGAAAGGCTCGCCATTGACACCTACGTTGTCACCGCCTGCCTCTACAATCTTGCCATCTGCATCTCTTGCCTCCACAAGAGGAATATTCCTCATGGCACTGCCAATAATATCCCACGTGTACTCATCATCCGAGTCAAAAGTCTTAGTGGGAAACTGTGAGAGGAAGGTATCAAGGGTCTTGCCCCTGTACCATGCCAGAAGCTGAACCATCAACTCAGTAGCCTTCTGAGGCTGCAACTGGAAGATGCTGCCAAGATGGTTTTGCTTAGTCAGTCCCTTCCAATGGTTGAACGTCAACTTCTGAAATTTACTTAATTTTCCAGCCATTTTATAAAACAGTTAAACATTAATATTCAATTAGTTTCTTATAGTGTGGTCTTACCAACCTAGTTTCATCCCCTGACTGATGAAGGCATCTGGGTCTTCCTTTTGGTTTGTCACCATCCTAAGGCTGCCGTCACTGTTCCTCCTTGTGTTGTTAAGGGTTTTCTCTAGTTCACGAAGACCTTTCTTCATTTCTTTCTTCACCTTACCCTTGGCAAAGGAATCAAAATCCTTGAAGCCGTTTGTCAAGGTATAGATGAGACCTGTGTACTTGAGGAAGTCAGACCTATGCTCCTTCTCATACTTCTGTATGGCCGTCATATACTGACCTGTCTCTGGGTCTCTGTGGATAGGCTTGGAGATTGCCTCAAAAGCCTTCTTGCGGATGTCACCGCTAATCTCCATGTCACCCAAAAGCTGCTTGTCCTTCAGGATGGATGTCTCAAGCTGCTTTGCCTGCTTGGCTCTCTCTGCCTTTTCCTCGTCAGCCTGCTGCTGCGCTTCCTCCAGCAACTCGTTGTACTTACCGCTGAAGAACTCCTTGTTGCTCTGCAACGCCTCCTTGGCATCGTCAATGTCAGTACCAGCATTTATGCTTCTGTCAGTAAGCTTCTTAGCCTTTTCCTGTGACATTCCCTTGTTGAGGAAGTCCTGGTAGATGAGGTTGTACCTCAGTTGCTCACCTTTCTCACTCTCCTCAGCAATGTTCGCATCTGTGATGGCATTGATGTAGTTGAGCGTGCTCTCGTACTTTCTGATGTCAGTAGGCTCCACGCCATTGTCCAAGGCTCTCGCTATCCTTTGCTGCTTCTCGTCAAGCCTAGCGTTAATCTCCGACTCAATGAGGCTGCTGAAAGACTCAGCGTCAACAGCTTTCTTCACTGTCTCATCATCAAGGTTTGGGAAGATACCGTCCACTGCCAAGGCACTGGCAATGGAAGAGTAGAAGTTGTCTGGAGAAGTGCCATCTGAACCCTCGTCAGTGCCAGTATCTTCCTTACCTTCTTTATTCTCGCCACTACCTACGCTCTCTGGTTCCTCTTCCCCAAACAACTCATCTGGGTCAACAACCTCAGTAGTCTTTTCTTTTTCTCCTTTCTCATTATCAGGATTGTCATCCTTTTCCTCCTGTTTCTCAGGAGCATTGTTTTCTGGGTCTGTGAAGAGATTCTCAACCTCCTCCTCACCCCAAATGTTCTCGAATCCTAGTTCTTCCATACTGTCTTCTCTTTAAGTTCTACATTCTTCTCATGCAAAAGTATAGAAATATTGATTACCAGAGAGACACCTTACAAGTATGCTAAGACACAATAAAAAAGGCACTTAAACCAAGTGCCTTCATGATTGTCAATAAAAACTTTTTACTGCTCTTCCATAGTTCTTCTTGCCTGGGTAGTTCTTGTCCCAGTAGTCATCCTTCTCCATGCCAGAGCTTACCTCCTCCGTATGCTTCAAGTCACCATGGTAGAGCACCATCTTCTCCTCCCTGTAGAGCATGAGCTGCACAAGGCTCATCACCCTATCGAAGTTACCCTGTGGATTCCATAGCACAAGCTCCTTCAAGAGTGCCCTGTTCCTTATCCTGTATAGGTTAGGTATGGTAACCTCTTTATCGTTACCATTTTCATCAGTCTCAATGCTCACAATAGGCTTCCTCAGCCACGTCTGTATCATCTTGAACGCACCATTGATGATTGGTGTTGTGGCTCTGATGCCAACAGACTTGTTGCCATACCCTATGCTGCTTATCATGTTCCTTTGCACAAGGTACTCTGGTGTCTCAGCCAACAAGTGAGTGGAATTATGAGAACTAAAGTATGAGAACATACCCATTACATTCTGCTCATACATGCACTTGGTGTTGTAGAATAGGCACAGCTTCCTGCATATCTCATAGAAGTCCTCTGCAAACATAGGTCTTCCTGTATATTCGGCTACTATCATATCAGTCCATAAATCAAGCACAAAGATAGAACCTAAAGACATAGTATTTGAGCAGTCAGCGTCATAAGGATCCGCCGAGACCAAGTATCTGCCAAAAGGAATCTTTCCCTCGCCATTCTTCTTAGGCATCTCGAATATCTCCAATGCACCAGTGACCTTGTTGTCCTTGGTAGGAAAGTCCCTGATGGGCAGCTCCACCGAAGGGTTGAATCTCACCTCACCTGTCTTGTTGTCCTGCACCAAGTCACCAACATAGACATCATCATATTCATTTGGGTTGCTGTCTATCTGGTTCAGCCTCTCGTTAAGCTCAGTCACAGGAAAGATGTTCCCATGACTTCTCATCATGGCTTCCTGCGGAACTATAGGATACTGGGATATACGCTTGACAATGGTATTGACATCAGTGGAGCCATACTTCACCTTGTATCTGTCATAGAGGATGGCAAGCAAAGCCTTGGTGACATCCGAGTTGCCGTTCTCATCAATGTACTCATTGCCATAGTTCATGTATGCACCATAGAAGAAGCAGCATTGCTTCCTGCCCTGCCCCTCCTTGTCAAAGACATTCTCCAAAGGTTCCATGTTGTAACCCACAGGAGAATAGAACATCTCTGCAAAGGCAGTGAAGTCCGACTCATCATCACCTGCTGTTCCATAAGCAAAAATTTCACCGAAGACATCATTACCCTGCTCCACCGATGGTCTTATCATGTTAATCACATTAAGCAAGTTCTTGAAGATACCTGCCTCCTCAATAAGGTACAACACACCACGAGAACCATTCAGCTTGTCTTGGTTCACACCTGAGATAATACCTGAGACAGAGTTCTTGCTACCATACTCAACCTCACTGCCTGCTTTCTTGAATCCCATTCTCCATTCCATCTCCTGATCCGAGGACTTCAGTCTCCTTGAGGCAAACTGGGTGTGCTTTGCACAATGGTCTAGGTTGTCCTTGAAGACCTTTAGAATCATGTTGGTGTCCATTAGCTTGGTTCTATCCACGGCAGTAACCATGCATTGAACTTCCTTCCTGTTGTCCTCTGTTTCCCCAATTATGCATCTTCTTGCAAGAAGTCCTGCCCCAAAAGATGTCTTTCCCCTACCTCGACTAGCCAATGCAATAGCATGATGACCATGCATTCGTCCTTGGTTTATGTAATGCGACATGAGGTACTGCCCATCCCAAAACCTTGGGTGAGCTACTGTTCTCATGGCAATGCCCCTGTCACTCTTCTCAACAAGGTGCATAGGACAGAAGTTGAGCATCCAGTAGTAATCACCAGTCACCCACATACCAGTCTGAGGGTTGCAATAGCCATTCCAGCCCCTTTCCCTCTCGCCATACAGCCATCTTCCATAATCACTGTTAGGATTGGCATTTGGTCTGAGGGTAGTGTATTTTCCCTTGTTTCTCTTGAAAGCCAATGCAGATGGTCTGAAATAGTCACTTCCTTCCAAGATTGGAGGATGGGTGATGTCAATGACAGCCCTACCCTCCTTATCCCTGGGTAGCTCCGACACTAATGGTCTGTCTGGGGACACCATCCACCTTATGAAGGGAACGTTGTTAAGGAAGTCCCAGAACTGCTCAACTACTTCCGCAGGATATTTCTCAAGATGCAAGTCCTCGAGAGAGGTCTGGCACTTGTTAAACTTTATATCTTCCATATACTTCTACTCTTTGTTTCCTGCAAAAGTATATATATAATAATGTATAGGCAAGCATCTAACTTCTCCACTTAGGCAAAATAAAAATAGCCCAAGTCTTTCACAAGACCTGAGCTATCACATAACTCTCTAAAACAAACATATATGAAATTACTTCTATTACAATATTAGCTTGGGCTTGCTGGGGGTAATAATTACCTCATCCTTCTCCTCCCCCTCAAATATATATCTCACATCATTGTCCGATATATAGAGGCAAGCCTTTGGTTTTCCATTCTCATCGTCAATGGTCTCAAAGGGGAAGTGGTAGTCAAGCACTGGATTGTTGTCCAGGTCATTCTGCACAGAGTCCTTGTTGTACTTCTTCACGGCAAAGTGGTTTGGGATAATCATCACCTTGTCACCTACCTTGATGTCCCTTGCGGTGGAGCCTACGGCAAGCACTGTCTGCCAGAGCTTCAGGTCTCCCTTGTTAGCGACAATGACACCACACTCGATGATGTCCTTCTCAAACTTGTCAGCAGTAACCAAAATGTGGTTAAATACTGGCTTGATCTTGGTTATATGCAACATCTTTTTCCTTTCTGAATTGTTGTTTAATCTCAAATGATTTCTTCATCCTATGGTACCTGTCAAGGGTAACATGGAGCTTGCCTATGGAGGGAATGTTCACATTGGGCTGCAACCTCAAAAACTCCTCGTCAGTAAGGTCTTCCTTCAGTGGCAGGGAAGTGATGTGCTCCCTCACAGCCCTCCAATAAGCCTTGTAGGTCTTGTCGACCAAGCCTTTGGGAAGCCCAAGGCTTGCAGATACCTTCACTATAATCTCGTCATAGGTCATGACTTCCTCACATCCTTGAAGAGAATCAGCAACTGGAAGCAGCCGTTGTCATCCTTCCTTATGTTAGGTATCAACCTAGGCTCGATGATGTCATTGACAATGACCTTGTTCTTTCTGAGGTTGCTCATCACCACATAAAAGTGCTGCTGGGTAATCCCACATTCCTCTATAACCCTGCTCTTGGTTGCCTCGCTCATCACCATGGTGTCAAGTATGGCTGGGTCGCTGATGTTCTTGGAGAGTTCCCACCTCTGCTTGAGGAAGTTGGCGATGACCTCGGTCTCCCTGTTGGTAAGCTTGATAAATGGTCTCAGGAAGATGCACCACCACTTGAAGAACTCAATACCAATGGACGTTGGTATGGTCATGATGTTGTTGGGCTTCAGCAAGCCTGCTCTCCCCTCCTGTCTATTAGTACTGGCTGCATTCTCCATGTTACTTCTCCTCCTTGTTTTCCCCTGGTTCCTGCGGAATAGTCATTGCATCCTCTATCTCGCTGACACAGCTTACAACGAAGTCACCGTTGAACTTGCCACCGAACTCCAACACCTTGAAGAGATAGTCAAGTCGCTTGCTCATGACAAACTGCTCAAGCTCCCTGTTTCTCTTTGCGAGTGCTTGGTTCTGCTGGTACAACTGGTTGCAGGCATCATTGAGCTGCTCATAGGTCAGCTTGTTACCTTGCTGTTCTGCACCTTTCATATTCACTACCTTTGTCTTCTTCTGCTCTTCCATAATCTTCATTTATTTAATCTGTTAATCAATTCCACCCTTAGGTCATCCAACCTGTTCTCCTGGTATAGCTTTGCAAATAGCAGGACTATGGAGTCCGCCTTGCCCAGCCACTCTGGAAATGCAGGATACAACGCCCTGCATATCTCCTTCCATGAGGGGTCATTGAACACCTTTGTCTTCAATTTGTCGTTTGACATCTGAAATATTGGCGACTTCCTTATATCCCTTTCTTCCTCCACGAACTTATGACCATACCTTTGCTTGTAAAGCCTCTCCCATTCCTCCTCACTTGAGGTGAGAAGGTCTGAGCTTCCGCATTCCTTGCAGCAGTCCATTCCTATGGAGTCCTCGTGGACAATGCCAAGAGAGTAGCACCTTGCGCAGTAGGTCACTGGCTCCGAGTTGTATTCCTCTATCTTTCTCAACTTCGACATATAGGCTTAGGTTAGAAGGTTACATCTTTTTATAGTATAGGAGGATGTAGGTTCCCTCCTCATGGAGTATCTGTACAATGTCATCCTTCAAGATGGGAGTGTCTGGATATGTGGTATTGGTGTAGTTCACCAATTCCAGCAAATCCCTCAGGGAGTGTGCCTGTAGATAGTCTATCTGCTTCTTCATCCTACTTCCTCCTTGACGTTGGTTTTGTCCTTGCCACGTTCTGCATGGCACTTGCCCTCTTGGTGAGGTCGGCAGCCTTTGACTTGGCTACCTTGATAGCCCTGTTCATCCTTGCCTTGTCCTGCATTATCTCCTGGTAGGTAGCCATGGTGGAGGCATCACTCTCGGCTTGCCATCTCAACTCATCCCTGCTGGACGAGGAAGGTATCTTGGTTCTCGTTGCCATAATATGATATTTTAAGATTTAATATTTACATTCTTGCTTAAAGTAATACTTTAACCACCATTCGTACAAACTTATCCTATAGTATATTTCATACCTTAGTGATTTCGTTGCAAAGATACAATTTTATATTAATATCTCCATAATATTTTGCTTAAAAGATTGCAAGGCACAGGCAAATTTAAGCTTAATTAATACAAGATGTCCTTGCCATTCCTTGTTTTTCTCACATTTAATTGCTACCTTTGCAACACAAGACAAAACATTTTCAACAACATCTAAACTTTAGGGTTATGACTGACTACAGATACAACAAGGATTCCACATCTATCGCAGGTTTCCTGCACACATTGCAGAAAAATCACCGCAATCACAGAAATTAGGATCTCATCAATCACGTATAAACAAAGGTGGCTTAGCTGAATAGAGCGTCAGATTCCGGTTCTGAAGGTCCTGGGTTTGAATCCCAGCGGAGTCACTACATTAAGTTAATAAGAACATGGACTTAGTAGAACGATTTATAAACTACACTAAATTTGACACACAGTCGAGTGAGGACTCCGACAGTGTCCCTAGCACGGCGAAACAGCTGGAGTTCGCCAAGTATCTAAAACATGAATTGGAGGAGGAAGGCCTCAGCAACGTAGAAATGGATGACATGGGCTATATCTACGCCACCCTGAAGGGCAATACCAAGAAAAAGACACCTACCATCGGCTTTATTTCCCACATGGACACCAGTCCCGACGCCAGCGGAAAGGACACCAAGGCTCGTGTCATCAAGAATTACGACGGCAACGACATCGAACTGAGTCCCGGCATTTTCTCCAGAGTCGATAAATTCCCCGAACTGAAAGCACATAAGGGCGAAGACCTCATCGTTACCGATGGCACTACCCTTCTTGGCGCAGACGACAAGGCTGGTATCGCCGAGATTGTACAGGCGATGTGCTATCTTCGCGACCACGACGAAATCAAGCATGGCGACATCCGTGTAGGTTTCAACCCTGACGAGGAAATCGGCATGGGCGCCCATCATTTCGATGTAGAGAAGTTCGCTTGCGATTGGGCTTACACCATGGACGGCGGCGACCTCGGCGACCTGGAATACGAGAACTTCAATGCCGCAGCTGCCAAAATCCATATCAAGGGCGTAAGCGTACATACAGGCTACGCCAAGGACAAGATGATCAACGCCAGCCGTCTGGCCGTGGAGTTCCAGAACATGATTCCCGAGACCGACCTTCCCGAGACCACCGAAGGATACCAGGGTTTCTACCATCTACTAGGCATAGAGAGCAAGTGCGAGGAAGCGAAGCTGGCTTACATCATCCGCGACCACGACCGTGACAAGTTCGAGGACCGCAAAGCATTCATCGCCGACTGCGTGAAGAAAATCAACGAGAAGTATGGCGATGGTACTTGCGAGGCGGAGATCTACGACCAGTACTATAACATGAAGGAGAAGATAGACCCCAACATGCACGTCATCGACATCGTGCTCAGAGCCATGCAGGAAAGCGGCGTGCCTCCTCGTGTAGAACCTATCCGTGGTGGTACCGACGGCGCACAACTCAGTTTCAAGGGTCTTCCTTGTCCCAACATCTTCGCCGGCGGAGTCAACTTCCATGGCCCTCACGAGTTCGTCAGCATCCAGGTGATGGAGAAGGCTGTGCAGACCATCGTGAAGATCGCTGAGATTACCGCAGAATACAATGACTAAACTTAGTTTATAGTCACCCAGTAAATAGTTTATAGTTAATAGGACTTGTTTCTCTTAGCTATAAACTATTTTGCTATAAGCCCCAACCTCAACTATAAATTATAAATAATAAATTATGGCAGAAATTCCTTATTTAGTTAAAGACCTAGCACTCATCCTGATGGTGGCAGGTATCGTCACCATCATCTTCAAGAAGCTCAAGCAACCTCTTGTGCTCGGCTATATCGTGGCAGGCTTTCTCGTATCACCCCACATGCCATACACGATGTCGGTGATGGACGAGACCGACATCAAGACGTGGGCGGACATCGGTGTCATCTTCACCTTGTTCTCCCTAGGTCTCGACTTCTCCTTCAAGAAGATTGTAAGAATGGGAGCCTCGCCCATCATCGCCACGGTGGTCATCGTGTTCTGCATGATGATGCTGGGCATGACGGTGGGACACGGATTTGGCTGGGCAAAGATGGACTGCATCTTCCTCGGCGGTATGCTAGCCATGAGTTCCACGACCATCATCTACAAGGCTTTCGACGACATGGGCTTGCGGCAACAGAAGTTTGCTGGCATGGTGATGAGCGTCTTGATACTGGAAGACATCCTTGCTATCGTCATGATGGTGATGCTGTCGGCGATAGCTGGAGGCACCAACCCCGACGGCGAACAGATGATTGGTTCCGTCATCAAGATAGCCTTCTTCCTCGTACTTTGGTTCATCGTCGGCATCTTCGCCATCCCACTCTTCCTGCGCTCCGTCCGCAAGCTCATCAACAACGAGACCTTGCTGATTGTATCTTTGGGCTTGTGCTGCGGCATGGCAGTGCTCTCCACCAAGGTAGGCTTCTCCAGTGCCTTCGGTGCCTTCGTCATGGGAAGCATCCTGGCAGAGACCATCGAAGCCGAGAAAATCATCAAGCTCGTAGAACCAGTGAAGAATCTCTTCGGAGCCATCTTCTTTGTCTCTGTCGGCATGTTGGTTGACCCCAAGATTTTGGCGGAGTACGCCCTTCCTATCCTCGCCTTGGTGGTAACGATACTCGTAGGACAAGCCGCGCTGGGCACCTTTGGTTTCATGCTGGGCGGCGAATCCTTGAAGTCGGCGATGCGCTGTGGCTTCTCCATGGCACAGATAGGAGAGTTCTCGTTCATCATCGCCTCCTTGGGCTTGTCGCTGGGGGTCATCAGCGAGTTTCTCTATCCTGTGGTGGTGGCAGTATCCGTCATCACGACTTTCCTGACTCCTTACATGATTCGACTCGCCACCCCTACCTATCAAGTGATGGAGAAGCATCTGCCCGACAAGCTCATCAACATCCTCAACCACTTTGCGATGAGCCATCCTTCGACAACCCAACAAAGCAAGTGGAAGTCGCTTCTGCGACAGATGACCATCAACACGGCAGCCTACTCCATCCTCTCGGCGGCAGTCATCACCTTGATGTTCACCTTCGTCTTGCCGTTCACACGCAGCCTCTTCCCCGGTTGGAAAATGCACTGGTACGCCAATGCCATCACAGGCTTGCTGACCGTCGTGACAATAGCCCCGTTCCTACGTGCCATCGTGATGAAGAAGAACCACAGCAACGAGTGGAAACGCCTCTGGGTAGAGAGCAGCATCAACCGCATTCCTCTCCTGTTCACCATCGTGGTGAGGTTTATGATAGCCCTGGCTTTCATCTTCTACATCTGCAATTACCTCACCCGGTTCACCAACGCCCTCATGATTATCATAGGCATTGCCGTGGTAGGGTTGGTGATTGCTTCGAGATGGACCAAGAAACGGAGCATCAAGATGGAGCGGCTCTTCATCCACAACCTGCGGTCTCGCGACATCATGGCCCAAGTGAATGGCGTGAAGAAACCTTTGTACGAGGGTCACTTGCTCGACCGAGACATCCATATCAGCGAGTTTGAGGTTCCTACCAACTCCACATGGGGAGGCAAGTCGCTCAAGGATCTGCACCTTCGCCAACGGTTTGGCGTGGATATGAGCAGCATCATGCGTGGTTCACAGCGACTGAACATTCCGAACGGCGACACAGTGGTGTTCCCCGGCGACAAGCTGCAAGTCATCGGCAATGACGAACAACTCCAGAAATTCGCCTCCGCCCTCAACAGCGACCTCGTTCCCGAAGACCCCGAGATTGAGAAACGAGAGATGAAACTCCAGCAACTCATCATCGGCAGCAAGAGCGAGTTTTGCGGCAAGTCGCTCCTCGAGAGCGGCATCCGCGACAAATACAACTGTATGGTGGTGGGATTGGAGGAAGGTCAGGAGAACCTGACTAAAGTTGCCCCTACACGAGTTTTCGAGAAAGGCGACATTCTCTGGATCGTTGGCGAAGAAAGTGACTTGCTGCGAATCTCTGAGAAGAACTAAAATCATTAAACCGCAGGCAAATCTTTTTATCCCTACAAGAAATCTCCGTTCCGTTGTTCGGAACGAAGATTTCCTTGTTTGCAAACTCTATATGGAACTAAGAGATTCAATGTTTCCATCTTAGAAATGCGTCATAAACTCGATGACAAATTTATCCTTTTCCGAAGTCTTGGCGATGCCACCCTTGCGATAGAAGTACTTCTCGTAGTTGATGCGGATGTCGGAGATGAATGGTTTGGCAAGGCTCAGGGTCACACCGCCAGTCACACGATGACGCTTGTAGTCATTGACTTTCAGCACGCCGATGTTATCATCCGTGGCGTTATAGCGAGTGCCGTCGCTATGGTCGCTCATGAAATCGTATCTTGCCAAAGGAGAAACCTTTCTGATGAGACACTTCTGATTAGCAACCGGGATGTCGTAGCAAACGAATCCATCGAAGGCATGGACATCGTGGAAGGCATCCTTGGAATAATGCTTGTAGAGATACTCTGCCTCGGCGATAAAACCTCCCTTGTGGAAGGTCAAGCCAGCGTCATACATCGTCACTGTGACATCGGATGGCTTAATCTTCTGCGTACTAAGCACAAGGTTCACATTCGGAAAGAGAAACTGAGCCTTGGCGGAATAGTTCACGCCCTTCGTCCAATAATCCTTTTGGTCGGTCAAGCCAGAGCCATTAAACACACCAGCGTTCACAATGATAGGAAAACCGACATTCCAAGTATAGCCAATCTCGGCACCGACATCACGCACATTGCCCACCTGTTTGGCGATAAACGAGCGGTTGGCGAAGTATTGTTGGTGAGGAGAGCGATGGGCATCAATGGTGAAAGGCACGCGCTCCTGTCCGATGGTAAACTGGAGTGTTTTCCAGGGTGTGATGCGAGTATAGGCATCGAGCATTTTTATCTTTCCCTCGTCGCAGAGGTCTATCTCCGCCTTGTAGCTCACCTCCTTTGCCACCTTACCCGTCACGTTGATGCGGGCCGTACGCACCTCGAATCGCCCCTCCCCTTCCTCGGTTTGGTACTCATACTTAGACCGGATGGTTCCGCCAATCTTGATTGTCTTGTCGAAAGTCTCCCCCTCGCTTGCCTGCGCAAAGGCCGATGCCGTCATCATGGAGAGCATCGCCATGGTCATCATTTTCTTCTTCATATTGTTACACCTTATTATATATATGCAGTTTATTACCTGAAGCGTACCTGTGATAACACCCACTTCATTTCGGCTGCAAAAGTAATAAGATGATGTTTCTATGAGAAGACACGGATGTTACAAAATGATGAAAGTATCATTTTCCACGCTACCCAACCATAGAACGATAGATTACTGACAGATAGATTACCAACCTAAAATATATCTGAACCAACAAAGGCGGTTTTACATTGTTTTTGCCAAAGCTTGTAGCATTATGAACGCCCGTCCATCTATGGATGGCACATACTTCATCCACAAAATGAAGTTTCTTGCGCCATATCGCACTATATTGGAAATATTTGTCATGCCCAGCCACATGAGAAGGAATCGGCAGGAAATACTTCAGTTCTTCTCTTGCGAATCCCATACAGAATCCATAGATACCCATACCCTTGGGAGAGAAGAAAGGTATATGATGGTCATATATAAGTTTGCTGCCAATATTTAAGTTTTCGTCACCAAAACAAAAAGCAGCTGCCACTGTTCCACCATATTGCCGAAGCACAGTCAAAGATTTATCTATCTTAAAAGGAAACCAAACGTCATCTTGATCTGACAAAAACAGATAGTCGCCATTTGCTTTGGTAATGGCATTCTCAAAATTGGCAGAAGCCATACGATTCGCCTTGAAATACTTATATTTCATGCGATTTGTATGATGGAATATCTTGATTCGAGCATCATGATAAGATTCCAATATTTGCAAGGTATCATCTGTAGATCCATCATCAGAAACAACGATTTCCAATTCTACATTTTTATTTTCAACAAACTCTTGATTTAAGATTGAATCCACCTGCTCCCTGATATATTTGGCACCATTGTAGGTAGCCATACATACAGAAACTAACATAATAAAAATAAATTAAAAGTTGCTATAAAGTTAGAGCGTAGAACTTTATTCATGGAATGAGCCAAAAAACTAAACACCCGAGAGATAGATACAAAAGAAGCGTAGGCCTCACTTATCTAACTCTCGGGCATTTGGCGTGGCCCATTCCTCACAGATAAGTTCCGCCCACGCTTATAGCGCAGGCGTTCACTTATTCTATGTGAGGAAATACATCTGTTAATCGCCAAATTTCGAGAGTATTCCGAATATCGTAAAC
Organism: Waltera intestinalis; assembly: GCA_963628185.1. Classification (GTDB taxonomy): domain Bacteria; phylum Bacteroidota; class Bacteroidia; order Bacteroidales; family Bacteroidaceae; genus Prevotella. The sequence goes on from CAVGEN010000091.1 coordinate 49,977, forward strand.
GCTATGTATATGAATACATTATATGTCTATGTTATTGTTCTTTCTGTTTCTTATTTTCTGTTTTAATTGTTATACATGAGTTTATGATGGGGCAGTGACAATTGGGCCACAAACCCTTACCGCTTGCAAAAATACGAAAAATAATTGAGAACGCCACATTATTACATAAAATATTTGGAGAACCCGAAGAAAAGTAGTAAATTTGCGGCATTAATAACAAGGATTTATATTATGGAGGAACCAATATGGATAAAATAAGATATATAAATATGTGTATAGTTGAGTTCGGACGAAAGTTCGGGATGCCAGCAAGTATGTCCTATAATTACTTAAAGGAACATAAAGCTCTCAACTTTCTTGACGAATGTTATGCCGCAGAGCACACCCTCTCATTAGAAGACGCTCTTGAAGATATGCAAACCATTAGCAAAAGGTATGGAGGAACCATCTGATGAAGCTATACCATGGAACTAATATTGATTTCTCTGAGATAGATTTCCAAAAATGCAAGCCCAACAAAGACTTCGGACGAGGATTCTATCTAACAGACATCAAACAACAAGCTATAGACATGGCTATTAGGCGTACTAAATTCGAAGAATATGGATCGCCTATAGTACAAGAGTATGAATTTGACGAGAACCTTCTTTCATCAAATGAATTAAGAGTTAAAATCTTTGATGGAATCTCTACTGATTGGGCACAATTTATTGTCGCCAACAGAAAAACCAGAGGCAAGATTGTTCATAATTATGACATAGTCGTAGGTCCTGTCGCCGATGATGGTGTTGTCTTCCAAATCAATTTATTCATGATGGATTTCATCACCATAGAAGAACTCGTCAAACGATTAGAATTCAAGAAATTAAACAGCCAATATTTCTTCGGAACAGAAAAGGCTATATCAAAACTAAAAAGAATATGAAATTAGATAGCAAGAAAATAGAGTTCATCATAAACTGTGATGTAGAAGAAATCATCTCTTTTCTACAAGAGGACTATGGATTGAATATGCTTGACGCTTTCGATACAATCTATAATTCTAAAATATACAAAAAACTCACAGATACAGAGACGGGGTTATACATTCAAAGTCCTCTCTACATTTACGAATATCTAAAAGAAGAAATCGATAAACCTACGATGAAAAAGAAAGCATCATAAACACTACCATAAACATAAAAGTCGCACCAGTGGTGCGACTTTTATGTTTATACCAATACTCTACGAGCAAGCAACTTACTGCTATATTTTCTACGCCACCCATCCATATCCTTGCACCGCCATATCCACGAAGTGATTGAATAGCAAGTGGGTCTTGTCGTTGAACGACACTCGGTCATAGCTCATAGGTAAATCATCATTGAGCGAAGTCTGTATCAAGGCGAAGACTTGATGGCGAGGTTGCTCATCCTTGTACCAATCCACCACCATCACCTTATCTTTCTCTGCCATCAGCTTTTGGTAGAGGTTCTTGGAGGCCAAGATTACCTTTTGATCTTCTGCCTTGGTGAGTTTTCTGCCAGCGCAGAGCAAGTCGTAGATTTCCAATTCCTCTTCTTCCAACCCCATGTCTGTGTGGCGTGCCTGTT
>CAVGEN010000092.1:0-50480 GCA_963628185.1 Waltera intestinalis
GAAGGAGCCGTAGCGCCGCCGTACATCTGGATAGCGCCGACCACGGATCCAGAACTTTCAGAACCTCCAGAGCTATGGTCGGCTACATAAGTCTTCATCTTCGCCCATAAAGCATCTACGCCATTCGAGTCCAAATAAGATCGCATGCTCCACCTCTCTTAAGAAAGCGCGTCGATATAAGTAGTAGGAATAGAGGTCAAGTTCGCCTGCACAACAGAGAAGTCGGTTGTAGCGGATGCAGACCCCTTAGTGCTAATACAGAAAATCATATCACCGATCTCAATGCTTTCAGAGCCAAGAGTGAATGCAGCGCTAGCCACCCAATACCAGCCCTTCTTATAAGAGGTGTTAGCGATAGTGGTGTAATCCTTAGTGGTACCTTGGAATGCGCTAGCACTCGTCATTGCGGTATTGATAGCATTCTGAACGAAAGCAGTGGTAGCGCAGAAAGTAGAGTTATCGCCGGCAGCAGGAGTGTCTACCTTAACGGAGGTGAAGGTTTGCTCGGGTTTAAGACTGTAATATGATGTCAAATTGACATAATCATGTACTCGATCAAAATAGTCGTCAGAAAAACAAATGTTATAAAAATTAAATGACTTAGCCTCAAGGTCAACTGAGCCTTCCTCGTCTATTTCACCTTGTTTTTGAGAAAACCTCTCTTCGTGATAACTTACGTTATTGTAAGTTTTCCTGTTTGTAACGCAGACCATTCTTGTATACATACCCGAAAAAAGTCGTGCCACCGATCCATTCATGATCGCATTCGTGGACTTAACATTGAACGCCTGATCAATAGCCAAGCTATCAAGCTTAGTCTTGTCAGCGGCGGACATAAGACCCGCTGCATCAGCGCTAGCACCGCTAAGAACGAACGAGGACTTATCGCCACTACCATAAACAAGGTCGAGCTGTGCGCTGTCTGCCTCGGTGCTAATACTGGTTCCTGTGATATCTCGATTCTTGAGTTTATTCCATAATGCGGTTACGCCTGCTTCGTTTAGATATGCCATTGGTTTCCTTTCTTTATACAAGACTGTCAATATAGTCGAGCGGGATAGAAGCTACGGTAGGCACCTTCGCATCCAGCTCAATAGACAAATCCGTTTGATTATCTATATCTCCGGTTATATTACCCCATAACAATTCAGGAGTGACGCCGTCTTTACCATCGGCACCATCCTTGCCATCTACTCCGTCCTTGCCGTCCGTCCCGTTCTTACCGTCAGCTCCATCCTTTAAGGTGATTGTGTAGAAGCTAGAGTCGTAGTTCGTTACGGCGAACGTGGCTACGCCATTCGCTTTGTCTGCCGTTATCTTGGGGAGCTTTGTCGTATCTACATTGTTGATATATGTATTACCGCCCGACGCAGTAGGTGCTGTACTAGCAGACAGTAGGTTCTTGAAGTTATAATTTGCCTTGTCAATACGAGACTCTAACGTGTCTTGTACGGTGATGTCTTGAATGTTCACAGTCGCCATTCGGCACCCCCTTTCGAACGACCGATACATATTGGTAATTTTACCAACAGCATGAATGAAAGGCTCGGTTTACATGGATTTCGATCAACTCAGGAAAGCCATCTCTCGCTCTACGAGGAGCGGTGGGTCTACCGGTTCTGCCAACAAATCAAATCAAGTGATTCAGAATTGGACAAACAACCAGTCGTCCAATATAGCTCAGCAGCAGCAAACTCAGCAGCAACAGCAGGGTGATACTGTTACTTCTATCGATGCTGCATTAAAGCGCCTTGACGTTCAGAACGAACGTCAAAAGTCGGACTTAAAGAACGTTACCGAAGCTAACGACATTCAGAAGCTAGCGAAGAGCTCCAAGGATTTCGGAGATCAAATCGCCAACATCACTGGTTTCAACGAGGCTTACGCCAAGGCAAAAGACGAAACTACTGTAGGCAATGTCCTTGACGCTATGGGTAAGTTTGTAACGGGCTTGCCTGGTCAAATGGCTGGTGGCCTTATTGGCGCTCCTTCTAAGTTCTATGAAGCTGCTACCGGCGAGAACGTCCAGGAGATGCAGCACGATTCTCATACTGGCAAGGATTACATCTCTACCCAGAAGCTTGATGCTGAGCAGCGTGCGGCTACTGCTGGCGATGCCGTGATTGATGTTATCGGCATTCCGTTCGGCGGATCCGGTAAGCTTGTCGGCTCTCTCGGAAGGGTTGCCGCAGATGCTGCCGGTAAGGACATAACCAAAGGCGCAGGCAAGCTTGCCGTTGACGTTGCTAAGGGTGCAGCAGAGGAAGCTGGCGAAGAGTTCACTCAGGCATGGCTTGAGAATGTTCGAGGCACCGAGAAAGAGCATGGCGTAGAAAACGCTATCAAGAATAGCGATAAGATCATGGGCGAAGCCCTCGAAAACGCAGCCCTTGGCGCTGCAGGCGGCGGCATCATGGGTGCTGGTGGTCATGCTATCGATGCCCTTCGGTCTAATCGAGACACTAATTCCAGCAAGGCTCAATCCTCCGCAAGCATCGGTAATCCTGCGCCTACCACACCACGTCATGATTACCATGAGCAGGGAACGACAGACTCTACTGGACACCTTACTCAGACCGCTCAGCAGGCTATCAAGGAGCAGGCAGAGCGTGGCGGCACTACCGATCGTATCCCTGGTGTACAGAGTGCGACCAACCTGACTATTGTTGAAGACAACACCAAGGGTCAAAATGATTTCGGTATGGGTTTCGATGATTTGGTCGCGGCAATGCACAATGAAATCGAGCATGAGTACTGGAAGGGCAACCCAAATCAAACATCTGCTGACGTGTACGCAGAGGCTCTTGGCGGACGCGACGAGGTTGAAGCCGCTATTAAACAGTGGGATAGCAAGCAAACAAGCGATGCTACTAAGATTGGCTCTTTTGATAACCTGTTCGCCAAGTATTCTGCTAGTGCGAACAGCAATGCTCGTGGTGGTAACAGTAATCTTGAGAGCCATCAAATTGCAAAGCAGGCATACGATGGACCTCGTATTGCCTTTATGAACGCCTACATCAAGGGCGATCCAAACATAGGTATCTCTGAACATGCTCCTCAATTTGCTGTAGGCAAGAACCCCGCAAACGAGCATCAGATGCGCACGATGTGGCTTACGGGAATCTCCGACGGTACCGGCTATCATATGAACTCCGCTAACCACAAAGCATTCAATTCCGATACAGATGGAGACCGCCTTTTCGCTTCAACAAGGAAAGCCTTCTACGGCGATAAGGGCGGTGCGTACGGTTGGCAAAGGTACGCAGATGAGACTGAGACCCCTATTAATATTCTTGATGGTGGTGGCAATGTCCGTACTGTCAACGCCCATCTTAAAGACCGACTGGGTATGACCGACCGCGCAAACTCCATCAAGTCTGAGACCGCCAAAGATGGCTCGCTCCCCGAATGGGGCAAAGAAGGCGAGGCTACTAATAAGCTTGTTTATAACATTAAGCAGTTTTGTGCAAACCATAACATCACAAACAAGAAAAGCATCAAACGCCTCACAAATGCAGCGCGTACCTTCGCTCGCTTTAATGCGTTTGATTCCGATAATTACGGCACGTCCGAGCAAGGCTCAATGTTCAAGCATGACTTCGATAAGCATGGCGAGCTTTGCACCACCGCAGCTCAGCTTCAGGCAATGATGCTTGAAGAAGTCCAGAAAGCAAACCCTGGCTTATTCAAGCTCACAGACAATGTAGCTACTAGGCAAGACGCGGTAGTCGCTAACGAGGCAGCTGCCATTCTAGATCGTGGAGATGATTCAGCTTATGTCGATCAGATGCTTGCAGAGAATGACACAGCTATTCGCTCTAGTCTTCAAGAGATCCAGAGCTATATTGACGAAGTAGCTCCCGTAAAAGTTGATGGCGTTATGGATGAGAACTCGTTTGGCGAGCATAAGGGTAAGATTTCCTCATCTCTTGAAGCTGCTTTCGGCAAGATGGCTAAGCTATTCAGTCTGCACATCTCTTATGCTAATTCTCATTCTCCTCAGTTGTTTCGAGATTCGCAGGCTTTGCTTTATGAAGTAAAGGGTGCTTTGTCCAATAACGGCATTTCGGATGGTCAATTCTCCAATGTTATGGAGATATATCTCTCCCGCTTAATGCACATCAATCAACTTACTGAAAGCAATACCGACCTTGTCAAGACCATCATATCTGACTTGGTCTGGGCAAATATGAAGACTAAATATCCCGAGGGCATTCCAGCTGATTCGAAGAAGTTGAATCAGTTCCTACTCGACTTCGCTCGTAGTTACGACGAGGGCGTGGCGATGATTGATGCGGCATATAAGAAGGCGAATCCCACTCCTAATAACTGGGGAACGGAAAAAGAGGGCAAGGACAAGGACTATAGCAAGATTATTCCTAGGCGAATCTTTAAGGAGAAGCCCAACGAAAAGGTTGATTATTTTGAGTTCAAAGGCTCCGAGAAGGAAGCCTTGCTTTCTGCTGTCACCCGCACTTATGGGCAGAACGCTATAAACAAGATATTCCAATACGAAGGACCTTATAAGGACATCACTATTTCCTCTTTGGTTAGCGCGCGGATGAGCGATCCTACGTATGCGAACGGAGATATAACAGGTGATACCGTTATCGATGGATTTATTAATGACCTGCTGAAAAACGAAATCGAGGCTCGCAAACGTGAAGCTCGATCTGTAACCAACGATATCGAAAGCGTTCTTGCTATTCAGAGGAGGATTGTTGGACGAATCGACGACAGCAAGGGCAGAGTCCACGCCGAGGACGTGCCTGCTTACACCAACCTACTTGACTTCATTAGCCAGCTCCTTGGTGCAAGAAACGCAGTAAGCATGGGTATCGTCGATGTCTACGCCGTTCTCAGCGAGAAGAACAAAGACGTCCATAAGTACGTCCAGGCTTTGCTTCGCTCGACCTCCAAGGAAGAATTTCTATCTCGCCTTATGGGAGCCAAACTGTTTGCAGACTTCGACAAGATTCAGTACCTGCACAATCTCCTAAATGATAATCAATATGCAGATAGTCGAGACAATATCATTCGCTCTATCCTCGTAGAGGCGGATAAGGTAGGTAATTACAGTCCGCTTCATCGTGTCATCGTTAACTATATGTTCCAGTACAAAGATGACTCTACGCTTCCTGAGGTTAACTTCGGGGTGCTCGATATGCTTTGCGACCCCGATAAAATTTGGAACGAGAAAATCAGCACCCTCACAATGCTCAACGCCGACCCAGGTCGTATAGCCTGGAATCCTAGCTTTGAAGGGAATAGCGCTGAGGATTTGATTATTTCTTGGCTTCTCGATGATGAGACATCGAACTCTGCACTATCGAAGAAATCCACTAGGCTCGCTGATGCAAGCAAATTTAGCGAGCAAGCCAAGCAGCTAGACAATGCTCAGCTAAAAAACCAATGGGGTCAAGTCAAGAAAGAGTTCAAAGAGGGACGAGCAGACCTACACAAGACGGTTGAGCACCTTGTTAATAAGATGCGTCATCGTGTCCCATACGACATTCTCTCCGGCTTGGTGATGGAGAACACCAAGCCAAGTAATCTACCGGGTGAAAAAGGAACGGACGCTCCATATTCTGCAGCGGCAGCGGATACCATGAATCTGGAGACTAACGGAGCAGTCACCAACAATATATCTATGCTCATCAATGGTGTGCTTGGTAACATCACCGAGGACCAGTTCAATGATAACGGGTACTTCTTGCTTAGCCTCCTGATTGATGATGATGCGCATTTCGATATCGACATGCGTGACGGTAGTCTAGTAGAAGATGTCTCTAAGAAATCTATATTCCGTCAATGCGGACTTGAATACATCAAAGAACAACCTTTAACCACACAGCAGCTCGATGCTATCATAGAAAAGTATCCCCAGGTCTTGACAGTTTTTTGCGAGCAAGTCCCTCAGGTGTCTCCCGTTGGCGATGCTCGTACCAAGTGGGCGCGTAGGCGTGACCTTAAAGACACAATCACACGAGCCATCAGGGAGCAGGAAGATGGAGCTAAGGCAGCAGAAGCTGCACTTAAAAACGAATGGATGTTCTCTTGGCTCTCTGACTCAGAAGGACGACGTTTCGTTCTTTCGTTGCTCGATTTGAGTGATGCCGCGAATCTAACTCAGGCTGACGTACTGCACCAGTTATACGAGATTCGCGACGGACTCTACTCTATGCTGCTCGACTTGCAGGATGCATACGATAAGTCTGTGGCGTTCACCGATTCAAAGAGCGCCTTCACTAATAAAGTCAATGAGATCCTTCATCACTTCGGTGTTAAGAGCGTTGAAGCTTTGCAGCTTTCTCGCTCCATCAAAGAAGTATTCGACCAGGCAAATTCTCAATACGAAACTCAAGGTCGTCTCAGTGGTTTCATTAAGTTAAGGCAACAAGAGTTTTTGGTCTCTGGATTCATCAGCAATCTCAGACAACAACTGGATCCCCTTATCAAAGACATCAAAGCTGAGCTTAACGACAAACAGGGAAAAGCTCTAGACAAAGCTTTAGATAAAACGAACGTGAAAGATATAGTTGGATCGTTTGAAGATAAGTGGAAAGAACTTGGCGAAAAAGCAGCAGAAACAATGCTTACTCGCCAGTACAATGCGCTCGCAAACGGTCAGTACATATCTCTGTTAGCCCTAAAAGAAGCTGCTAAGCGCGGTGTTCGTATTGACGAACCAAGGCCAGGCATCTCGAAAGACTTTGAAGACGCAATCAAAATTCAAAGAGATCAATTTGAAGAAGAGCTAAACGACATTATCGAAGATGTTAGGCCAACAGGTCCGGATGAATTGATCGACACTCTTGAGTTTATGAAGAGTGAAGCTCTCGCACGCTTCGACGAGGTAGTTTCAGAACGCAATGAAACGATTCCTATTTACGAAAAAATCGATAAAGACGGTCTTTCTCATTTAGAGCTTTCACAAAAGTTTGTGGATGGCCTTATTAAAAATGGCATGCGCCTAGATAATCTCATGGATGTGCTTCCTCATGTTCTCCAGCAGCAATGGATTGGAGAACTTGCAGCAAATCCGAGTAGCATTCGAGATTCCTTTGTTGCGAACGTAGTGGAGCATTGTACATGGATTCACAACACATGGAATACTGACGAAAAGCCTCCTACGGTTGAATACCTCGAAGGACTTATCGATGCTATCGAGAATAAGACAGATGAAGCAGACGCAGCTTTCGATACTCTAGAAGAGCTATTCCGCAACTGGAATCTTCTCAACGGTCGCAATGGCTTGGCCTATGCATCTGTTCCTAATCACTTCGATCCTACTCTTAACCCTGATGCTGGAAATACTGTATCTAATGTCGTCGATAACCTTTCTGCTATCGGCAAACTGTTAACCGACGCGGTTGAAGGCAATAACGACTTAAGCGAACACCTTCGTAAGCGCATCGGACAAAGCCGCACAAACGATTCAGGGAAGCGTTCGGAATGGAAAAAACTGAAGATTTCCCTCGATGCCGATAGCGTATGGACGGCAAGCAGAGCTTCCTTCCAGGCTGGTACTGGCAGTATTCCTAGCGGTGTTGCTGCTGACAACATGCTTAATCGATTCATGCTGCCTGTATATCTGCTTGATGGAGACACAGTTTGCGACACTCCTGGCAAAGAGAGAATGCTCGGCGATATCAATTACGATCAAATGCTTAATGGTCGTCTTTGGTATTCCGAGACGAATGACCCCAAGAGCGCAAAGCTGCTTAATGACCGTCGCTGGAAAGAACTTTCCAAAAAGGGTGCAACCAAGATTTATGTCTGGGATGTTGATGAGCACTCTCGCTCCTGCACCTGTCCTGGATGCAAGCTTCAAGCTCCTGCGCCTACTGGGTCTACGGCTCCGAACTATGGGCCATTGAAGGACTTGTTCCGCAGGTTCATCAACGCTTGTGAGCCTAATTGGCTAAAGCTCAAGAAGTCTATGGATAAAGCCAAGGCTCTCGATTACTCTGTCTCCGCACGTCCCGAATTGGTAGAAGTTCAGAAGTGGCGACTACAGGCTTCAGCTAATTACAAAGGCAGCATCAATGGAGACCTGCATACATTCGTTCAGCAGGAGACTGACCCGTCTAGCACCGCTGGCTATCGCTTTAAATATCGTGAGATATTGACGGACATGTTCCTCAATGATGAGAATTATTCCGGTATGGAATTTGGAGAGACTGAAGCCAACCTTCTCACAAACTTCCTTACCAATTATGTGAACATCGAAACCAATGACAAGATCGTTGCCACCGTTTCGCTAGACCAGCTCAAGGCATGGGACACTGAGATTCAGGCAAGTAAAGGTCAGCGAACCTTTGTTGATATTCTTGCGGAAAAGATCAAAACCGATCCGAACAATATAAAGAACAAGTCTATCAATCTGTCCTTCAAGCCTGTCTCTGTGCATTCGATGATGCAGATCGCTGCGCAGCATTCCCTAGAGCAGGCTGCAAAGCACGACCTTCTAGGCAAAGATCAGCCCACCCAAGAGCAGTACTCCCAATGGGTACAGGAGGCTTGGGCTTTAGACAATGGTGCAAAATTTAAGACAGCATCGTTCGATGACCTAATGGCTGGATATGGCACTCGTACCAAATATCTAGGCACTCAACGTAAATTCGGATGGGGTGTTTCTTCTACTCAAGCAGTCCGAGAGATTGTAAGTGATGGTCTCGACTATCGTCGCACTCCTTACAACACCGACTTCAATAAGGTCTCGGCGTATAACGAAAAGAACGATAAGCATAAATATTGGCCTCGTGCTCGCAGCGCAGCTCAAAGGCTCTTTGGGCTAACGCCGTTTAAGAGTTCCTATAAGGGAAGCAGCGATATTTCTCTTGGTCATGTATTCAGGAAAAGCAGCGGAAAGCAGGTCGATACTCTCAAGCCTACCCCTGATGAAGTTCCTAACGTTCTCGACTTCAATGAAGGCAAACAGATTCAGCCTAGCTCCGATGTTGAACCCGAAGTATTCGGCGATGACATGGTGCTAAATGTTTGTGCTGACAAGTCTCTGACCGGGAATAGTATTAAGTGGCTAGTTGGTATGCAGAATCGTATGGGCTACGACAAGCGTTTCTTAGTAATGCCTAAAGCTTGGTATGATGAGTACCAAGACGGTAAAGGGTGGAACGAAGAAGATCTTGTCCAAGAAATCGACACGATGACTTGGAACGGCTATACGATGGTCGTGCTTGCACCACGCAATTCCTATGTCGAGTTCGTTCGTAGGTATAACGGCTATGTCCCCGTTGTTCAGGCAGATCAGGCCAATATTGGTCGCATGCTCGTAGTCGCTAATGATGATGTTCCTGATGGCGGCATGATGCTCTTCGATGCTCCGTCCGTTGGAGAGCTAGTTCTAGCTGACTCTGGCACTAGAAAAATTCCAGTTGATGAGTGGAACAATGGTCCCAATGGTCAAACAGCTGCCCGCCTTCTTACTAAGACTGAAGTATCCAAGCACTTTAAAAAGCTTTCTTCTGGTGATACTGGCGTTCTTCAATATCTGGGATTTGATTTTAAGATTGCCGAAAAGCAATTCGGTATATCTAAGAAAGATCAAGCTGCGGCTATCGCTACATTTGCTAAGCGCATTACAGATAAGGGTTGTCAGAAAGATAGCGACCACTTAGAGGGCGTTATGTCCAAGGGCGACTGTGTTGGCATCTTGGTAACTAAAGATATCAACGGACGCGAGCGTTATCAGCCCGTATTCATAGACGGTTCTTTGCCCGAAATGTCTAACATTGCGAACGCGAAGATATCTGATGACGGCAGAAATGTCGAAGTCGAGTGGAGCTATAGGCGCTCTTTTAAGGATGCAATTGCAAGTGGGTATTCTCAGAAGATATACTTCCACCCGGCGTTCAAAGCTGAAGCCACAATGGCGCCCTCTCATGTCTCAGGCCGCTATCGTATCGCTGCCAGCGATTGGCTTGACGGTGTTATCTCTCATGAGGCTTTCGACTCTCGCGCTAAAGAAAAAGAGCAGGAACTCTTTGCTCGTAATATGTATTACAACTGGCTTAAAGAGGACCATGGCAGCGTGTTCCTCACATTCGACGAGAGCGGCAATTGCAGCTGGAGCAAAGATCTATCGATCGACCTGATAGACGTAAATGGTCAACCCACAGAATTACTCAGGCAGTTGCTTACTGGCGACGATAAGGCATGGCTAAAGGTAGCTAGCGGAGACGTTAAACTCCTCAACGAGAATGCCGGCCTGTGGGCAGAAGATGCCAACTGGGCTATTCGAGGATTAGTCAATGACTGCTTGCATAATGCCACTCGAATTGATCCTATGATGGTATTGTCGGATACGACGATAACAATCGAACAAGGTAATCCCATTCGAGGTATGCAATGGAATGCAGACTTTGGTCCGCGCACTACTGATTTGTTCTACTTCAACGGCGTAACGAAACTGCAGCTGGCATTCTTCCACGCTCTTAATCCTAAGATGTGCGCAGCTACCCTCGAAGAAGAGGCAGCTGCTGTAGCAGCTACAAAGGGCGATAACCCTGAAACGCCTAAGTTTAAATATACGCACGACAATAAAATGCTTGTGCGAGATCCTAGCACGTCAAAGACCCATAAGACTCTATACTGGTGTACTTATGTGACTGACCATATTCGCGTAGGACAAGAGAATACAGAGATTCTTGGCACCGGCACCGAAGGCAATATCGGTCCACAGCAGCAGCTTAAGTATGCTGCTGATGGCTTCTATCTCACAGATGAGCTGGTGCAATACAACATGCTCTTCGCTAATGCTATGGGGCAGGGCAACCCTGAATATGTACTCACGCATCAGCGGAAACATGCTCGCACCAACATGGTTGCTAAAGCAGTCAAAGGCCCGAAGAATAGGCAAGACGTTAGAATTATCAGCAATAAGTTCAAAGCTATGGACGAACAGATGCCTTCATGGGCTTACGCGAAGGGCAAGCACGCTGAGGCTCTGAACGAGATTGGTCGCTCTTTTGCTCAGTCTCCTGCTAATATCCTGGATGAAGACGGCAATAAAATTAACTATGTTGATGACCCTGAGGTTACTGTTGCTGTTAGGAACTTCAGCAAAAAGCTAACCGGTTCCGAGACGGGCATTAATGCCTTCGAAGCTATCAATTGGTTCTATAAATTCTATATTGGATACACTTCTTCCGGCCGCGCCGATATTGACTTCTTTAAGAGGGATCTATGTGACGGACTCAATGAGATGGCAAACAACCTTAATGATGGTGAATACTTGCCTATCAAGGGCGGCATCTCTAGGACGTTCGCGAACGAGAAGTTGGGTGAACGTGTCACAATGCCCATCCTTCCTCGATTCCTAACTGAGCGCATTTTTAAGATGAATCCCCAGGTCAAAGCTAAATATAAGACTGTACGTGCATGGCAGAAGGCTCAGCTGGAAGAGTACATGGAAAGCCGAGACGAGATCCTTGCTATCACTGATACGGCAAAGCGTACCAATCTGTCTAAGTTTGCTGAGTGGATAGGACTCACTACACACCTTGATACACAAATGCACGCATTTGGGGATCTCTATGTTGCTCAGGAGTACAATGAGCTAAACCAGCAATTGCTCGAAACTCTTAACTACATTTCTCCCGTAAGCGTAGAGCGAACCAAGAAGCTAGCCGAAGCCACTCAAAAGCGAATTGAAGATAGTCGTGCGGTCCGTCGCTCTGGGCATACGTCGCAGCATCTGGACGCCGACGGTAATCCGACAGTAGCTGTAGAAGAAGGCGTTACTAAGGAACAGGCTTATAAATTTGTACGTGGCGCATCTGCTGTCAATAAGTTCATGCGTCTGCTCAACCCCCTCATCACCGCAGGTGCGCTTGCCGAACGAGGAACATATACGACTATGACCAGGTTCGCCCTGTTCGCCAGCAATAAGCTTGGCATCGGGCCTTATCGCACGACTGCTGATTTTGATTTCGATGGTCGGTTCGCTTTGGCGAAGGAGGTCTCGAAAGATAAGAACAGTCTTGCTCTCTTCGCCGCTATTCGTGAGAACGAGGTTAACGGAGACTTCTCGTGGAACTACGAGGAGTTCTCGAACATCGAACAGTTCATGGGTGCGCTGAAGAAAATAGAGAAGAATAAGAATGTGGTTGAACGTTGGCAGCGCAAGCTTACCGACATCATGGCTGGCAAGGGCGTATTCGCCAAGGGTCAAATTGAGAACTTCTGGAACTTCTTCTGTAGCTACGGCATGGAGCATGCAGCTCGCGGCGAAGAAGAATGGGTCAACCTCTTCGCCAAGACAGAGCCTGGCGGCAAGTCCATCTTCCAAAGCGAACTAGAAAATGGTGGGGCAGCTCGCCTAATGGCTCGCGTGCTTTCGCCTCAGTCTCCTTATCGTGGTGTCGCTATCGTTGCGCTAAACCATTCCAAGCGCTGCGACATGGCTCAGCGCTCCGCTGTCGGCATGATTTACTCTGAGCTAGTCAAAGATAAACCGCTGGCTGAGCTTGTTATCACATCGGGATTCTGTCCGTTCGTCAACTACACGATCAATACAACCGAGCGAGTCCTTAACTTCATCGCCCCTATGTCGTCGCTTCGCTACATATTCATCAATCTGATATCTCAATACAATGGCAAAGTGCCTGGTCGTGATATCACATGGGACCAGCTGCATCTCGAAGATGCCCAGCTTACCGATTCTCTACGCGAAGCGCTTGCTCTCGATGCAGCAAAGATGGGTAGTGCAGCTTTGGCGGCTCTGCTTATCTCTCTCAGTGGAGCAGTCGAGCCTCCTGAAGATGACGACAAATGGCAGAACACCGAAGAATGGACCATCTTCGGATTGCGTATCCAGGAAAACTGGTGGCTATCCGACCTACTTGGACCCGCTATGGCTATGGTTTGCTTTGCTCGTAGTTGGGAACTTGGTCAACCCCGTTTTGATATCCTCACGTCGAAGCTCGGTGATTGCCTCTACTCCAACCCTGCCCTCAAAGCAGGCGGTCTTATTGGCGATATGCTCGACCCTTGGAGTGCAATGGCTGACGCAGCAGAAACGGACAATGATATCTACGGCAAGACGAAGCAGGGCGATGTCACGTTCGCAGAGATGGTTGGCTCTGATGCTACTGTTTATGCGATGAACTACCTGTGTCAGTTCATTACGCCATCTGTGCTGAAAGAGATTTATCGAGACAGTCAGACCTACGCTGTTAGTTACAAGAAGGTGTACAAGACCGACGAGTATGGTCAAATCGTTTACAACGAAGACGGTACGGCAGCAGTTGAATACACTAACTACCTTGATGCCAAGATCCGTAAGCTCGCTCGTCAGAATCCCGTCTGGGCCTTGCTGTGCGACCTTGCGACAGGCAATGGTGCTAGTACCACCGGTACTGGCTACCTTGCCTCTGAGATGCCTGAGATCGTTATCTATGACCCAGAGCAGATAGCGAGCTATAAGACGTTCTCTCTCTACAATGAGGATGGCACCGAGAAAGACGACAACGAAAAAGAGGCTGTAGCCCTCGCCGTCATCTCTCTGTTGCAAGGCAACGACATCGACGAGCTGAAAGCGGAAGGCTTCGCTGTTCCATACGACACCCTTAAATATACTGGCGATGTTGTGAAGTCCATCATTAATAAGAACTCCGACATCTACAAGCAGTTCGTAGATGAAGGTGGCATGGACTATTACAAGCAGGGCGATGGTGACTACAACCTGGGTAAAGAGCAGGTCGAAAAGATTAAAGCCGCATACGATAACGATACTCGTTATTGGAAAGACTTCTATTACAACGTGCTCTGGTCTGATGAGATGAAGCAGAGCATCACTAAATATAAGCAGTACAACACGCTCTATGATACCGACCGCAATGGAAACTACTATGCTACCGGCTACGCACGAGGCATAGCTCCTGTCCTTATTGCGCAAGGCACTACAACCGATCCTGGCGAGACGACTGGCTGGGGTGGCGATTGGGGTACCGCGTCCGCTGTCACAGGCAAGACGATGTATGATACCAACGGTAATGCTCTCCGCGCACTAGAGCCTTATACGGAAATCGTTGAGACTCCCAGCCTCGAAACGAACGGGTATTCGTCTGGCTGGCAGAACTATAATTACTCTGGCTACGGTCGCTACTATAGCCGAGGTCGCTCTGGTTGGCGCTCCTACGGCGGCGGTAGTAGCCGCTCCTATGCTCGTTCTGGTGGGTCTGTTTACAGTAATGCTAAGTCGGCTTACCCGAACAATTTGAGCTATAGAAGTTATAATGCAGGAGACTTGACTAACCTTACGGCTAGCCGAGCTAATGTTTACGGATCCAACCTCGACTACCTACGCCCTGGCTTCACCATCAAGGGTAGTCGCCAAGGCTATAAGAGGAATGATTACTAATGGCTAACGCTGCAAAGAAAGGGCGGGAGATTCCTCCCGCCCCCTCTTCGGGGAAGAAATGGAATATCAACCCCGACGACATCAAAGACAAGACAGTCGCTAAGAAGTACAACAAGATGTACAGCCGCGCCAAGTCTATCCATGACCAGCGCACATCCGGCTTTGAGGTATTCAGTAAAATCAGCCACATGCAATCGCTTTATACCGATAGCGTAAAGCGGCGAAATAAGAATCAATTCTCCGAAGGTTCGACTCAGGCGATCAAGAGGAAGATTAGAGCTGAAACTATTCAGCGTGTTCCTGATGGAGAGATCAAGACGCAGTATGATAAGAACTCCCCTGAGCAGGTGCTTATCAATTACATCTTCAAGAACAAGATTCTCCATTCAGAATATGACGGTAGAGACATGATGAAGAATCTCTGGCGAACCTTTGACGCTGCGTATGATTATGGTTTCGGTTGTGTTCGCACCGGCTTTGAAATGGATAACGACAACGATTATCGTGTCACCTATTCCCTCATTCAGTGGAGCGATATCGTTCCTGCGCCAGACTGCGACTTCATTGAAGAGGCTCCCTGGTATATCGTCCGTGAGTATATCTCCAGATCAGAACTAAAAGCACTGCTCGATTGGGATACCAAAGGCGAACCTATCAAAGATAATACTTATAACGAAGATGTCGTTAAGTATCTGATCGAAACGCATACCACCACCGGTGACGATTATCGCTCCATTCCTCTCGCTGATCGTAAGCGAGGAGTCACTAAGACAGAATCCGTTGAGGTCCAGACGCTCTACAAGCGAGGCTCCAAAGAGTTCGTAACGTTCGTCCCGTCGTGCGAAGCAGTCCTACGAAAGACCAAGAACTACGATCCTCGTTTGGATGTTCCGATTCATTTTATGATTCTAGAGCCGGACCCAGACTTCCCTCTGGGCTGCTCAAGCATCATGCCTACGCTGGCTCAACAGCAGTTCGCAGATGCATTCCAGACGCTGTCTTATGAGTCGTTACTGCTTGCTGAGAACCCGCCTCTGATGGTGTTCGGCAACTTGACCAACTCCAAGATTCGCATGCGCCCTCGTTCTCTCTGGGCTATGGGTACGAACCCAAACAACAAGATTGAAAAGTTCCCAGTTGAGACTACGACGCTCACACAGTACGGTTCAATTCTTCAGAACATCTCAGGCTCCATGCAGCGCAACATGAACATCACTGATGCGACTGTAGCCTCCGATGCCCATGTCTCCACTTACTCTGGCACACCACAAGGCGTTGACCAGCAGAAACGTGATAAGTCTATTACTATTAACCAATTCCAAAAGCGAGTCGAAGTATTCTTCAGTGAATGGGCTAACCATGCTATCCGTAGTTACCTTGCTGCCATGAAGGGCGAGCAGGAACTGACGGTTGATGAAGAAACCCGTAGACGCATCTACGACCTTGAGCAAGCCCAGAAGCCTCAACCAGGCGAAGAAGGTTTCGAAAAATGGGAATCCATCATTCATGGAAATAAGATCTTGGTAGATTTCAATGTATTCGAAAACGACCGCTTTGAATTCGATGTCCGTGCCGGCTCTCTTATTCAGGGTGAACGGGAAAAAGAAATCGAAGCTGTACAGCAGCTCATTCTCCCTGTCTCCCAGATGATGTCTGGCATCTCGGAAGAGAACAAAGGCCTGTTCGAAGACGTATTGCTACGTCTGATTGCTCGACTTTGCGAACTATCTGAGGTGGATGTGTCTCAGCAGACTGCCGATACATTCAACGAGAAGCTTGTAATGGATGCTCTCGAAGCAACTATGAACAAGGTTTCTGAACAGCAACAGCAAATCGAAGGACTCCAAGCGGCTAACGGCATCCAGCCAGGAACGATACCTGAGATGCCCCCCGAAGGAATGCCTCCTCAGCAAGGAGGACCGGAAGGCCGTCCGCCTGTAGATGTCCCTATGCCCGCTAATGGTGAGCAACCGCCGCAAGGCATGCCACCTCAGGGCGGACCTACTCCGTCCATGCCGCCTAAGAAAGCAGGAGGAAGCACCGAGCCTCCCGCAACCGAAGGCGCTGGAAGCATACCTCTCCCGCCTCAGCCGCCTAAGGCATAAGGCCAAGAGGGAACAAGTACCCAGATGTAGTATCGTATTGGTATTCCATCTGGGTATTTTGTATAATTAGCTAAACTCGGTGCTACATATTGTTCGTGCTATATAAAAAAGGAGAACTCTAATGGCACAGCCTATTGCACCTGAGATTTGGCAGAAGGGTATTTCGGATAACCGACTTCTGCCTTCTCGCTACACCACCGGCCTATTTGTTGGCAACACTGGTGTCCAGAACATCGCTAACAATCCCCAGGCTTGTCGTACCTACGACATCGTTATTTCCGACTACATCACCAACTACGACGACCGTCGCATCAATGGCCATGCCGGCACTAACACCGAAGGCCGAGATGGTTGGGGCGCTTCTGCTTATGGTGTGTTCCAGGATGTCCACTTCGACACCCATATCTACAGCATGTCTCGTCATCGCTCGATGGCTATGCGAGTATTCGACGAGGTTCAGTATTACGGCGATCTCGGCAAGTTCGGTACTGGTACCGAGTCTTATGCGATGTCCGACGGTCAGGCCTTGATGAAGACTGCCGAGAAGCTTAACGAAGCTAAGTCTCTGTGGGAGCAGTCCGTCCTCGGTCCCGATATCGACCGCTATACCATCTTCGCAGTCTGCAACGGTCATATGGTTGGTCGTCTTGTTGGCAAGGTTGAGGAGGGCGTTGACTATAACGACCGTATCTTCGACGGCGACCCCGACCATTATGAGTGGATTGCACAGCCCGGCATGATGCAGGATCAACCTTTGCAGCCTCGCTTTGCTCCCATCCATTGCATCGATTGGGATGACGAGAATGTCCCTCTGCTCCTTTCCACCATCAAGGTTGCATGGAACAATCTGTTTATTCCCCAGGATAATCGCGTCATCCTTATCGACCCTGCTTACGAGTATCGCCTGCTTATGGCTCTCACCGGCTCTGGCGTTCCCGCTACCGACTCCGCATACGCAGACCTTCAGAATGGTTCGTTCACTCGCTTGATGGGTTGGGATTTCAACTTCGAGATTCCCTCCGAGTATTATCCTCAGCTCTATGTCGATGCTAATAACAATGTTGTCCACTCCAAGGATGGCACCGCAGCATACGACAAGATCATTAATTCCACCGCAGCTGAAGCCGGCAAGTCTAAGCATTATCAGCTCACCAAGCAGCTCATCGATGCTGACCGTATGAATCGCTTCAACTTCGTTCGTACCGTCTGGAACGCAACCGATAAGAAGTTCGAGAACGTTGTTACCAACTATCCTCTTGGCATGCCCTCCGCAGCTCCTTATTACGGCGAAGCCAAGGAGCTTTACCGTGGCGATCAGCTGCATACCGTGTTCTCTGCAGAGGATATCGATTATCCCTTCGTTCAGGAGGGCGCAGGCTACGGCCTGAATCCTGCTGGCACTAAGGACCCCCAGGCAACTGGTCCCGTTGGCACCATCTCCAAGAAGCAGGTCATCGGTATTGCTCTCTATCGTAAGGCTGCACAGCTCTCCCAGGAGTACTCTGAGATGCAGACCGACGAGGGCAAGACTCGCGGTAAGTTCACCGAGATGGTGTTCGACGTCAAGTACGATGCTTGGGTCATCGATAACCTTTCCGCAGGTATTATGCCTATCTTGGAGACCACTGCATCTGAGGCTGACCTCACCTTCGCTATTCCTGTGAAGCAGGTTGCAGCGGCTGCAACTGCAACGACTGGCGAATAAGCACAGTAGTACATAGTTGGCTTTAAAAAGAGGGCTACTGATTGCCACATGGCTTTCGGTAGCCCCTTTTTAAATGTAAGGAGAATCAATGAATAACTCGCAGCAACAAATCCTTAACGCTGTTCGAGAGCGAGCTGGAGCTAAAGCTACGAAACAGTCTTCGTCCAAGGCAAACAACAACGCTAACAACAACCGCTCCACAGCTAAAGCTTCTAGCGTTACCCGCGCAGACGTTGACAAGGCGATTTCCGACGGTAACACGCAGAAAGCCGTACAAGATCGACGCCAAGAAAACCAGAACGATTTCCTTGGCTCGGTTGGCGGGGCGCTAGGAGAAGCTGCCCGTGGTATCAACAGCGCATACAAAGGCGCGGTAAACACTGCTGGCGGCGCACTGGACAGCGCTTTCGATGAGACTCTAGCTAAAGCACTGGATGCCGCAGGCGTGAAGGATGCAGACAAATGGATGGACGCAGAAGATGTTGGCAACCTTGTTGATGCTGGTGTGCAAATCGGCACCATGTTCTTACCCGGCGGCTTGCCGGCAAAGCTAGCTGCAGGAGCTGTAGCAGCAGCATCTAACGGTGGTGAATTCGCTAATGCCCTTCAAGGCGTAAATGCTTACGGCGATAAGCTCACCGACACTCAGCGTCTCGCAGCGGCTGGCTCTGGTCTGCTCGGTACGGGCTTAGCCCTTACTGGTGCAGGTAAGATAGGCGCAGGCGTAGGACGTGACGTAACAGGCGGTAAGGGCGTTAACGCTCTGCTTTCAGCTAATGAAGGAGCAGCCCAGCGAGCCGGCTTGAGTGGCGTGCCTGATGCGGTGGCAGCCAAAGCCAAGGATGCAGTCGATGCAATTGGAGACATCCCGAGCAACATTAAGAACGCCGCTAGCAACCTTGGCAATTCTGCTAAAGCAGGCAAAGGTGTTTCGGGAGATCAGGGTGCTCGTTTTGCTCAGCTCGAAGCAAATGAAGCTGATCGAATGGCAAAGCTTGCAGGCGAAGGCAGAAAGATTCTGCCAGAGAATCTAGGCGCTGCTGTTCGCGACTTGCGTGGAACTCAGACGAATGAAGATATTCTCAAGGCTCTAGCAGATGGCAAGAACCTAGACCTTGAAACTATTGCACTCGCACAAGAACGAGGAATTCTTGACACTCAGGCTCTTAATAAAGCAGCTGAAGCCGTAAAAGGAACTGTTGAAAAACACGGCAAAGCTAATCTTGGCGACCTTATCGATGCAGGTAAAGCTAATCTCGATGATCTTATCGATGCAGGTATCTCCAAAGACTTTAAGGACGTTTTCCAGGCTGTCAAAAAGGGCGAAGAAGTTACTGGAAATGGCGCTAAGCTATTAGCCGAAAACGGTAAACAAGCTGGCGATAAGGTAAAGGGACTCGGCAAGTTTGGAGCTGGCTATCTTGGTGGCCTCACTAATGCGATACTTGCTTATGCTGGTAACGGCGGCAATTTCAACGACCTTGACTTCGGTCAGCTAGCAGGACAGCAAACGCTTATCAGTGCTCTTAATCGAGGTGGAGCAGGTGTAGGCTCTCGCGCTGCTATGAAGGGTCTCAACCGTGCGTTACCGAACAACAACTATGGTTTCGCCCAGAACGCTGGCATTACGAATCCATATGCTTCTCGTCTTGCTGCGCTTAAGTCTACGCAGCTTGGTTCTAATATGACTAAGGATGAGTATGGCTCTGACGTTCTTCTCGGCGCAGACTTGCAACCCGATAACGACGATGACCGAGATTACTAAAAGGGGGTAACAATGGATTTCCTTGGAGCCTTATTCAATGCTATAAGCAACTCTAGTGGCTCCGGCGGCGGGGCGTTTAAGGACAATGCTAAAAGCAATGCCAAAGCTAAAGCGAAAGTTCAGAAAGCCCAAAGCAAGCAAACCAACAACGCAAGCAAGGCTGCTAATGCTAGCACTTCGCGCAGCGCCGCCATTAGCCCTTCGAGTACAACTAGCGCTCGAAGCACCGTTAGCTCGTCGCTAGGCTCTTCTCAGTCGAGCAAGCCCAGTTATACAGAGGACCTTTACGCTCCTGGAGTGAATCAGCCTACCGAAAACAATGCTGTCGGTGATGCCCTCGATCGCCTTTCATCCTTAGTCTCTCAGCCTCGCAAGGCTTATGCAACCGAGGACGAGACAGAGAAAGATAAGTCTGAATCTAAGACTGATGAGCAGAAAGCAAACCAGTCCGCGAACGCGACCGAACAACAGTCCACTGACGCTAATGCTTCTCAATCTAAGCAGGATCAGTCTGTCATAGATGAGTCTGCTAAGAAGGGTTATTCGACTCTGAGCTGGGAAGATAACATGACTGAATGGCTCAACTCCAAAGAGGGGCAAGCTTATCAGCAGCGTCTAAGCTCGGATATGCGTAAGCAGATTGAGGACAAGGGCGCATGGAGTATTGCTCAGACTGCCCAGGTCTACGACTCAGACAATCCTGATTACTCCATGAATGCGAACGACTTTTATAACCAGGCGCACTTTACGGATTCATCAGGCCAGAACTCCGTTAAAGACTGGATCAATACTTATAAAGATTATGACGGCAAAGGTACATCCATTGACGCTGATGGAAATGGGGATATCAGTCAAGCCGAGATGGAGAACTGGTATAACTGGTCTCGCGAAAACAACTCAGGCGATCCAACTACTTGGTACAACGACACTTGGGGTACGGGCGCAGATGAGACCTGGAACCAAGCTTACCAAAACGGTGAGTCAGCATTGACCGCCAATCTTTATGCGCAGACTTTGGCGAACAAAGGTCAAGACGACTGGGGCGTGCAGGCCAACAATGACGGTACTGTCACCTTCGGTTCCGCGAACTCTGGTGCTCAACTAACAGTAGACCAGAATCAAGCAGAAGCTCTCAGCAGGCTTGTAACTAGCGATAACTACAATGACTTCATGTCTGATTCTCCTGAGACAATCATGTCGGGTAAGGGTTATTGGACGGATGCTTTCCGTGATTACAACAACCTTGCCAGTGCGGAGAACGCTGCTAGCACCCTGTACTCTAAAGATTCCGACGGAAAGTATTCCGACACGAGCGGTCTCATTAACGGCTTCTCCGATGAAGAGAAAGCAAACATGATAAACGCTCTTGGCGGAACTGCTTACGGAGTTACTAGCTCGGCCGATGGTGCAAACCTAGCGCAAGCTGGAACAGGTGATGTTAATGGAGATTTCCTCCAGAATGCAGCTAGCTTCCTGAATGATGTGTTCTCGCAGAATCTAGGCACTGGTCATGATGTCGGGTACAACCCCGATACCGGAACCTACTCATATGCAGGCGCAGCCGACACGTCTGACGATCGTAGGCGTATTAGCGGCTATGATTACGATGATGATAAATACAGCAACGCTATCGCAAATCTGTTGGCCTCAGAGGCTTTGTCCAATGAAGAAGCTTATTACTTAATGGGCAAAGATGGACCGACTTATAAAGATGCAGAAGGCGTTCTTTACACTCGATAGGAGGTAACGATGGCAACAGGCGCATATGCGAATGGAACTAAAAGCACCTCTAGTTCTAGCTCTAGCTCTAGTTCCAGCTCTGGTGGCTACAGCTCCGGCAGAAGCTCTGGTGGCTACAGCTCCGGCGGAAGCTCTGGTGGCGGGTCTAGCAAAAGCAAGGTCTATAGCAAAACAACCACTACAACCAACCAAACAGCTAAATATGGAGCCGATAAGATTGCTCAAGCTAATTCTCAAGCGGCTAACAGGATGGGCGTTGACCAGCTCAAACGAGACGCCGATGAGTCTTATGACCAGCTTCAAGAGCAGCTAAAGGTACAGAACGATATCAGCCAAGCTAATCAAGTAAACGCATATCGAGATGCTAATAACGATTGGCAAACCAGTCAGAGCAAAGACATGCAGATGCTCTCGAATCTGCGCAACAGTTCGGCTGGATACGGTTCGATGGGTAACTCGCTGAGCTACCTCTACAATCTTGTTGAAAACAATCAGGATACTGAAATCCTCGGAACACTGAATCAGAACATAAACAATCAGCTTGCTGAAGATTACGAGACGAACAATAAGAACATCATGTCCTACAATCAGGCGATTCAGAAGGATTATGATTCTGCTGTCAGCTATGCAGGTACGTTCCTTGATGAGTTCAATAACAATGCGGGGTACAAGACTAAGACAACCGGCAAGGATGTCGCCAAGCAGACAACTAAATCAACCACTAAAGGTAACAACACTAAGAGCTATACGACCAACAAAACGACATCGACGAGCAATAGCACGACGACTCATAACAAAAGCAAGTTCATCAATTACAACAACAACAGTGTTAATGAAGATGCCTTGTTTAAAGCTCTTGGTTTTAGTAAGTCTACCTGGGAAAACAAGAAACAGGATTACATTACCAACTTGTCCTATCTTGGCAACACTCGTAGTGCGTCTGATACTGCTTCTTCGTCCCATACGTACGATAATCGTTCCGACAAAACTAACCTCTGGTAAGGAGACATTATGCATAGGTTCCAAGATTCGCTAGCGGGCTGTGACAAGATGCCCGGTCTCAGCATAAACATCGACCTCGATCTTCCCCAGCTTGCCAGCGAGTCTGGTTCCAGAACTTCGCTTCGTTCACCGCAAGCATCCATCACGAATGAGCGAGGAGAATCTAATTACTTCGAGAACCCCAAGCGCGAGCCATGTACTCTGATGGAGAACACTGGCGAGTATCTACCTGCGCTTGAGTGTATCGAAATCGAAGATACCCCTGTTTGCGATATGTATTCACTCCCCGCTTTGAGCGAACTAGGGAATGGTGAGAACCCTCTTATGGGTTCCGCCTGTAAACAGATAATGGATCTTATCAGTAAGTGCGATAAGTCCAAGGCTGAGAAAGAACCCTCACCCCAAGCACCCGCACATCAAGGCGAGTCCGATAAGGATTCTTTCCCTGCCAAAAAGAATGAACATGATGATGACAAGAAGGACGATGAGAAGGAGAAAGACGATGAGTAAAGGTCTTACTCCGCAAGAATTCGTTCGTCAGGTTTACTACTGCCAAGAACGAGTGCTTCTTGATTTCTATCCATTCGATGATAAGTTTCGTGAAGTTCTCTATGAAGCGAACATGGCTATCGAAGAGTTGCAAGGCTATGAGGATTGGACTTGGCTACGTAAGTCTAAATGCTACGGACTTCTAAAAGACATTGCTAACGGAAGTAAGGCTCCCGTTCAGTTTGATTTAGGCGAAGATGTTTATAAGCCGTCTACCTTGTATGGTGATGGCATTCGCCTTTACTATCATCATCCCTTACCGACGCGTGTTAAGCCCGATGATTGGGATGATGAAACGCAAGGCGAATGGACTCCCGAACCCTACACGGATGAAGAGCTTGAGGCTGCAATTGATTACAGCCATTACCTTCGTGTCCCATACGTTAGTGCGGGTAACTATACCTGGCAAGACCATCATCAAAAAGGTCCAGCTCTGATGCTCGATGTTGATGACTGCAATTTAAAAGCAATGGTTATCGGTAACACTATCCGATTCAATCGTCCCCTGACGCCTAATGAAGAGGACAAGATTATGGTTATAGACGTACAGAAACGTCTGGAGCTGTTCCATGTTTGCGATGACGCTTGCCTCGGGGTTCAGCCTAATAAGACAGTAGACTATCCCGCTAATCCTTGCGCTGAAGAATGGGCGCAGGAAACGACTCCTATCCTCACCGAGGTTCCGGATCCTATGTACCTAGTGGTTAAGGTAGCTTCTCGTCATGCTGACTCGTCCCCTTCTGCGGGCGGTCGTTTAGCTACCTTACAAGACTGGGCGCAGAAGCTGCTCTCTTCTATGAGGCAGCATAACGCTGTCGCTACCATGCCTGACGATATTGAATACGACGGCATTGATTATGTTGATGTTTGGTGATGTGAATGGCTAAGAAGAATTCCACCAAAACAGCTACACAAGAAGCGCTGTCGGCAGCAGAGCCGAAACTCCAAACCTTTACCAAGTGGCAAGGTATCAACATAGAGCAAACGCCTCTTGTATGGACTCCTGACCATCGTTATTGGTCTGACGGTACCATGCAGACAGACTTGGCAACCAACTTCTTATTGGTTCAGAACAATGCGTTTCAACAGTCCAACGGCACTATTGAAACACGTCAAGAAGAGGTCGAACTGTTCAATGCTCCAGATGGTTATGAGTTTACTGGCGTTACTTATATGCACGATCATTATTTCTTTGCTGCTGTTAAGCACAAGGACAGTTCTTCTCAAGATGAAGACATCTATATGTACGACCTCACTGGTAAGCGTTGGTATGCAGTAACTAAAGAGTTCGCTTTGGATGAGGCGTATCAAACCAATTGGACCAACATCTTTTCCTATACGGTTGATGGAGAGAATGTCCTTATTTGCCAATGCGAATCCACGTACAAATCCTCATCATTGACTCCTGATGTTCCATACATGGACAGTGATGATTTGTATATTGATCGAGGCACAGATCAAAAAGGTGCTCCTGCCGAACAGGATTCAAGCATCAAAGTTAATACAATCAAGAGCAAGACTGACAACACATACATTGCTGAAGCATCGGGAAACAGCATGACTCTTGCTAACGATAATGCGATATTCAACGATGTACATATTGCTTCTAGCGACGAAACGAGCAATACCGCAGCTCTATCTCTGCGCAAGAAGAACCAAGGCTGCATCTTCACAGCATCATTCAATGATGTCATCAATGGTCAACCCATCAAGAACGCTGAGGAATTGCCGTCTCCCTACAACTGCGGTCATGTGTCTACAGACGAATCAGGCACGGAGTCGGCTAAATTCATCAGCTTTACGTCGGTTGGCTTCGGTTCCGAAGTGGCGAACTTCCAGGATCTGACCATTGGTAGCACTACAGACGGCAACAAAACTATCGCTACTTATACGTTTATGTTTGAGAACAAGTTCGGTTCCACTCAAATGTATGTACCTTATCTGCAAGCTGGTCTTAATATCATCCCAGCTGAGATGACAAAACATAATGGTCTGCATTTCACGATAGATAATGTTGCCGAGGACTTGGACATCACAGCTGTGAATCTTTACGGCCGATACGACAACTCCTTGATGTGGACTTACGTAGGTCGTGTTGAGCTTGAAAAGATTTACGATGATACTCCTTTGGGTACATATTCATCTGGCGATGATAAGGGACAAGTCCCCCCGGTGTCCGGCTTCAAGGTCAACAACAATGGCTCTTATCGTATTGACTTCAATTACTTCGGAGACCTTACCGACAAAGGTGATGAATCCATGGCCAACCTAGAACCGCTTGACCTCAATACAACCATGGGTCCTTTAGCCAAATATGGCACTAGGGTAGATAGTCGTATCTACTTCTGGGGTCATCCCGATTATCCTTACCGTCTTTACATCGGCGGCGTGGCCGGCATGGAACTTAAATACGATACAGGCTACGGTGGTGCTTACGTTGATGCGGCTCCTGACTTCGGGTGCTACATCACCAACGTTCTCAAGTTCAAGACTCAGTCAGGCGCCGATATTGTTACGGTGCTTTGCGGTCACAACAATTCATCTAAGACTGCTCGCTACAATCTTTGCGAGACAACGCTTACCGCCACATCCGAATTGTCTGCTCAGTCCTATCAGCTTGAGCAAGTATCGAATGTTGAGGGCTGTTCATCTCGCTTTGGCTCCCTGACGGCAGCAGATGGTCTGTATTACATCTGTCGATACGGCCTTGGCGTGACGACCATGGCAATGGAATACAGCTCTCAGATGCGAACTCAGTACGTCTCAAGCGTTATCAAGCCTGTGTTCTCCGATAAAAATGCAAAGCTATTCGAGAATGCAATGCTTATCTACATTGATGAGATTCTTTACTTTGTTCTATCGCGAGAAGATGAAGAGCTAGACCGTATCATCTTTGCTTACGATACCAACAGCAAAGCGTTCTATACCTATACGGTTGGCACGGATAAAGACCATATCGTTAAGATTTACAACCACGATTACTATGACGATCGTGAAGGTATCGGCGTAGTAATGAAAGATCGCGTCTCTTTAATTCCCACCACAGCACCTGAAGACTGGCGTAACGAAGTGTTCGACATGCAGGTTATGCTGGAAACTGGAGAGCTTTCAAGTAATGTTCCCACTACCGACAGCACATTCGTTGACCAGCTTGAGTTGAGGTTTGATTGGTTTGTTGGCGAGTTGGAGGTCGTCCTCGAAGGCGTGGACTATTACGGTAGGCACGTGCATGTCTCAAAGGTATTGCGTGAAGAGGAAGTCAAGAACGACTACATTGAATGGATGAAGGTCGGATACATCTTAGAAAACTATCACGTTCACTTTATCGGCCATGCGCATTTCAGGCTTACGCATTTCATTGCCAAGGTCTATACCTATGGACGTAAGTTCGGTATCCAGTATGGCTTTGATACGAACAACGGATATAAAACTCGCAAAGGTGCTAAGAGATATCAGCATCATCAAGTGCGTAATTACAACAACTTGAAGGAATGCATCCTGACTTAGGCATAAAAAGACCCCCGTATTTTAAACTAGGAAACCTCATAAAAATCCTAGATACGGGGGTCTTTAACAGGAAGGAACTAACAAGCTGTGGATCAATGCTTATCAGCTCGTCAGGTATTCTACCACTCACCAAATTCTTTTAGCAAGGTTTTATATTGATTGACGTCAAAATAGTTTACTAGGATCTCATAGGTTCCCCACCTATGATGACAGTCTTTGCATTGGCGATACCTATAGATTGAATGGTTCTGCATTGTCGGCCTTGTTACTTCCACCTTATTATTCTTCGAACCGCATACTGGACAGAGCATTTTATTCACCCGTGCTTCCGAATCCACCACGGTCCTCGTTCCCTTCCAGGGAGCTAATCTCGAACTCTATGTCAGGCATAGTATCGAACAAATGGAACTGAGCTATGCGAGTGCCTTCACGAATAATAGATCCCTGGTCTAGAAAGCTGATAGCCGGGAACATCCATTGATCGTTCGGCCCATTGTATTCATTGTCAATAATGCCAATGCTTCCAGCAAGAATGATTCCATGACGCTTGGCTGTAGAGCTACGAGGAGCGATGATTGCATACTTATTGGGAGGCAGTTCGGCTGCTATCCCCAAAGGAATCATGGTGACTTCGGTCTTGTGGTGTCCATTGTTAGGTTTCACCCATACATCTTCAGCGACACAAAGGTCATACCAATCTCCTCTGTCTGCTTTGACTGGCATGCATTTAGGATTGAAGAGCTTAATCTTCATCGTTCATCTCCTGTTCGTAAGCTCTGTATATCTCGATCCAATCATCCATATCCATAATCGCTAGCCACTTGTGGTCATTCCTACGATGGAATATCACAGGCTTTTCACCTTCTCGTGCATCGGCTTTGGCTTGAGACATCCAGTCATAGAGCATGGCACGCTCGGTTCGCTTGACTTCGATATGAATACCTGGCAACCCAACAACGTCTGCGTCACCGTTAGCTCCGCAGAACTGTTGACCACGACGAGCTTCATATCCAGCATCGCGTAACTTGGCAGCGATTTCTCGCTCACCTCGCTTGCCTTTGTTTCGAGACATTTTACCCATGTTTCCCCTTTCAATATACTACATATATTACTACTCTGGTAGCTGATGCATCCAATCAGGTTCAACATATTCTAGAGTCATAGTCTCTCTTACTGGTTCAGTCTTGCGTCCGCCGACTCTTGTGAGAATCATCTCTATCGCTTGCTGCCTATCCTTGCGAGCAGCAGCGTTCTTGCCTACCTCTCGTGTCGCAAGATAGTAGACGGCTTTAGCTAAAGCGATGACTACTATGTCGTCAGGATAGACACGCAAGTCTTCAGAGCTTTGATACTCCATGATATCCTCGATAGCATCGCCTACAATGTTTGCGAACTTGTCTCGTTCGTTTTCCATCGGGATGGTGCCGTCGATTCGTTGAGCTATCTCTTTGATGGCGGCGATGTCTGTTTCGAAGATAGCGTTATAGATGAGGCTGGCGCAGAAGTATGTCCTAGCTCTCAGCGCCTTGTCCTTCATCTGAATCACTTCGTTCACTGTATGCCCCAGACACATTGTCGTCAGCATCTGATCTAAGCTCGCCTCTTTGTCGTTCGGCTTTTCGGGCGGCAAGCTTAGCTCGGTATTCTGGTGTGTTGAATCGTTCACGATACAACTCCCTTCCTACTTCACGTCGGCGTTCCATGTTGCGCTCTGTCTTTGGGCAACGAGCATGTCCCGGCATCAACCTGTCTGGGTCACGCATGTTGTCCGCTCGTAGCTTGTACCCATTCTCTATCAGCCATTCGACCCTAAGCTTCAGGCCATAAGGTCGGCAGTCTGCACGAGCAGGAGCGATGACGTAAGTAGTTTTAAACTTGGTCTTACCGTTGAACGTGCCGGCTTTTTGCACACGAGATGAGTAATGACTAAATAGATTGATGCCCCTGCGAATATGTTTAGCGTGTTTCTTCTGGTCATATTCTTCCCCGTAGACCAACTTCCAAAGCATACCGAAAGTATAACGACGAGAGCGCACGTCGTTCTTCCACTTCTTAATTTGGCTCATTTCCTTGATCCAGTTACGTAACGCTACTTCCATGTCATAGATATATGGGTCTTCGTACTTGGCCATCATCTCAGGATCGTTAAGCCAAGGCATAGCTTCGTATGGAATAGGACTACGCTTTGCCTTGAATTTCGGTACGTCTTGTTCAAAGCTCCAGCCTTCCTCAGAGATAGATGTTACGGTCACGGTTCTTCACCTTCTTCCTAAAGGCTAGAGGTATACCAGCCTGCGGGTCATCATCCTCATCGTCCGAGAATCCTGCATAGTAAGGATCAAGCTGAGGGTCGGCGCCAGTATTGTTGAGATGAAGATAAGACATCTCATTGATAGCCATAACCGAATAACGGATAGCGTCCATTAAGTGAGAGTGCCTGTCATGCTTAGGCTTCGCCGCCCAGTCGTCCATCTTCTCTAGACGTTTGTACTCATAGTTCATGAAGCAGGTCAGCAACCAGTCACAGTTAACCGAGTTGATAATCATGTTAGGCAGCATTCGCCTCACCTGATCGATACCTCTGTCAACACGTTCCTTGCTTAGCGCATGCCAATTGATATTGGGATACATTCGCTTTGCTTCTTCCAAAGGCGTCTCGCTTGATGCAGAGCGCTCTGAGTCCCAAGGCAAAGCAACGAACCGAATCAAATTAAAGTAGGGCTTAGCAGCAAGCTGAGTAAAGCACTCGACGAAACTCTTACCTCTATCCTCGAAGATGTCATAGACGAACATCTTTCCGTTGTAATATTGGAACACGATACCTGCGGTAGCGTCAGTCGTTTTCTCTTTAGACGAGATATCGAATGCAGCATAGACAGGCTTGGTCGTATCGATGTTATAAGGCGTAAACCTTTTTTCTTCGACAAGTTTCTCAATGCCTTGATACACAAGACCAGCGTTCACCGTCGTGAACTCGCATTCGTATTCCTGCTTATAAAGATTAAGATTACCGAACTGTCTAAGGTATCTATCCTTTAGACGTTCGATTCCTTCTTCCGTGTAGAGCGGACGATAAAGAAGACGCCCACTCTTGTCTGTGCCAAACGGCACCTGCACATCATGGATTGTCACCTTGTCGATATAGCAATCACCATGAGCACCAGGAAAATCCTCTGGGTCATCTACGCCTGAATAGGTGCGCATTAATTCATAGAGCACGTTTTTGATACCACGTGGCGTGCCGTTGAAATTTACCGACAGCTCTTTGCCTTGCGCTACCTTTTGATCCCAGATAGGTTGCAGATAACCAAAGGCATTTTCTTTGTACAGAGAACCTTCTGAAATATAGAAGTTGTCATAGGATGAACCGATAAGCTGGTCATCGTTGAGAAAGCCGATGAACTTAATACGGGCATCAGCCATGTCGTCGGTCTCGTTACGGAAGCTTACTTCCTTAAACGTGTCATGCACTCGAATGATGTCCGATGGATAGTCAGCCCAATGCTTTCGTCCATCGATTACTTTCTTAAAGATGTTGTTGGTAATCCAAACGTTATCCAAACCCACGTAAGCAGACTGAGAGCCTGGATTATCCCAGGCTCTCTTTAGGCAATACTGAATGTCATCGGTATCTTTACCAGTCTGTCGCGCCCATAGCTTGAAGTAGTAGCGATACTTTCCGCTCTGCCGACGCTGCCATGCAGCTTGCTGATGGGGCCAAGGGTCGTAATAACGAGGGACTTTAATCCTCGTTGTTCCCATTGACTTCTGCCTCTACCTTCTTGGCATACTCGGAAACTTCTTCAGCATTCTCAAATGTCTTAGCTGCTTCTTCCTCAGCCTGATTCGAATCAAAGGTTTCGAGAATGGTTGCGTTAAGACGTTCAGCTCGCTCACCGTAAGGACGGATGGTAGCCCAGAACACCAGAGCCTCGAACACATCCTGCTGAGTCTTGCACTCATCGACAGTACGGATGAGTTCTGCATAAGGATCAACGAAGTCCTCGGTCTCTACAGCGAACTGCTCATAGCACCAGTTCTGCACGATTTCTTTCATGGACTTAGCCAGCTCAGTAAGCTTGTCCATGAATTCCAAGGTAGCGCTATGAGTTGGATACTTGCCATAGAAATCCTTGTAGGACTGACGGACCTTCAGATAAGAATCCGGACGACGCGAGATGGCGATCTGGTTATCCATGATGAAGGTTTCCATCTCTTTGACTTCGTTGAACTTCTCTTCGATGTTAATCATTTCTAGCCTTTCTTATTAATCATGCTGAATGCCTCAGCGAGGTTCTTGGGTTCTGCGCTATCTTCATCAGAGGAACCTCGTGCTTTCATATCGACAGCGGGTCCTTCTGCTGGAGTCTCTTCTTTCTTCGTCTGTTTACCAGAACGAAGGATGGAGCGAGTGTTGTAAGAGTTTGCAATGCTTTTAGCTTGACGAGCTACGGCATTGAGATCGACATTGTATCCAATCACCTGTCCGTTAGATTGGATAGCGTAAGGCTCAACGATTTGGTTGAACACAAACTGCTCGTCAGCGGACATCTGATTCCAAGTAGGAGCGAACTGATACATGCGCATGATAGGTGCGTAGTCTTTGTTCAGCTTCTCCTGTTCGCTACGTACCATCTCTCGATAGGTATCGTTGATCTCTTTGTTCTTAGACTGAATCCAGGCTTCGGCTTCGCCTCGACGATCGAAGTACCTAGTACGTTCACCGCTATCCGGATCTCGATACATCACTTCGCCGGTACGCTCATCACGCGAGTAAAGGTCTGAGATTTTCCAGTAACGAATCTCATTGTCTCGGAACAGCTTAGTGACGTTGGCCTCAGCCTGTTTCTTGATGCTGTCGCTTAGACCAGTTTGGTAAGAATCGTAGTCAACGTCCGGAGCTGTAGCTGGTTCTCCTCCATTGTTGTCGTCAGTTCCTGACGCATCATCGTACTGGTCAAGCACGTCGCCAACGCCAGAGAGTTCTTGGTCTGCTGCCTCTTCGGATTCTCCACCTTCCACAGACTCACTAGTAGTTTCTGATTCTGGAGTTGCAATGCGTGTCCAAGCATCAGCAAGATCCGTAGGCTCAGCCTGACTTTCATCAGGCTTATCCACGTTATCAACCTGTTCTTCATTTTCCTTAGGATCCATTCTCTTCGCTCCTTTCAATCATATTAAGACCGGCTTCGATCAAGTCGTGTACCTCATGTAGCCATTGGTCGCGCAACGCCATATAGACCACATGTTTAACGGATGCATGACCTTCTTCTTTGGTCGTTCGCTTTCCGTTGTTATCGACCCAAACAATAGCGTCGGGTGCTTTAGCTATGATTTCAACAACATCTGCCTCTAACTGATTCAGGTCATTGATGTGAGCTAGCAGCTTGGTCTGCTTACTGAAGATGTACTTGTGATAGTTCTGCACGATCCAATCGTACATAGCGATTCGCTCAGTGTCGCACATTGGAGGATGATTTAATCCAAGCTGTTGTATCACGCTATCGATATGTGGCCACATACCTAGAAGAGTTGGTACCTCGAAGCAAGCTTTAAAGTCGCGTTCGAAGTACTTAAGAAATTCTTCTCGGTTGAAGATGTACTCGTCCTCGTCCATTAGTAACCACGTACCTTGCTGTCGTGCTCAGCGCGTTCCTCGATAAGACGGAATACATGTTCAGCAACAGGCTTGGATACAGCAAGCATTTTGCCTGCTACATAGAAGATGTTCTGAGGATTCTTCTTCGAGTCGAAGTAATCCTTGAACTCCTCATAATATCCAGAGGCCAACATCAGTCCCTTGATATTCGGGAACGAGCTGTTGTTCCAGACATACCCTTCGTGCTTATTGTCATAAATGACAGGCACGAGGTCTTTGCTCGGACGATACTTAACGCCGGCGTTAGTCTTAGGTAAGCTAGACTGCGCTACCACCTTGCGCTTGGTACCTTTAACGCGATAGGTAGACGTAGCCATATCTCGTTCACCAGCGGAACGGACACGACTATTGATGTCGAAGTAAACTTCCTCAACATCATTGCGCTCACCCAAGTCCTCGTCGTACTTGATGAGCTGAGTCTTGGTCCAGGGAATGTATGGAGCAATCTCAATCTCTTCATCAAGCACAGCCTTCAAAGCTTCTTCTGCGTTAGTGTCATTAACTTCTTCGGCTGCTTCTTCTTGGACTACCAGCATGTTCTCTTCGGCTGATTCATCTGCTGTATCAATGACAGTACCGTCCTTAGCAACAGAGAATCCATGCTCACGCAGTTCAGCCTGAACAATCTTTTGCTGTTCCTGCCACGACTTACCATCTAGTTCGATGCCGTAGATGCCAGCGAACTTATGAAGTTCCTGCTTATTGATAAATGCCATAGTCCCTCCTTTCTTTATAGTCACCATGCTTTACTTATGTGGGCATGGTGTCATTGTATCACTTAAAAAAATACCCCCAAGGTATCAACCTTAGGGGTATTCACTTGACTAGTTTTAGTCAAAGCAGTTATAGTGAATTCGCAACACAGCTCGATTGTCTTTGATAACATTGCAAGAAATACTGTTCATACTTAATGAACAATTAGCTTCGAGCTTGTGATCGATGCAGTATTGCAACATGAAAGACTCAACATCTTCTCGTGTGATGTTGCTTACTTCGAATTCTTCAGCGTTACGAGATGCCGTGACAAAGAAGAATCCATAGATAAGTCCATCCTTCTCATCATTATATTTAGCAACGATGTCGATTGGAGTATGAGTATCTTCTTCGAATGGGATACTTTCGATTTCCCAACCTCTTCGAATCAGATAGGATTTGCATCCTTTCATGATTCGATTAGCCCACGATAAATTGCGATATTCGCTAGGTGCATTAATCTTCATTGTTAATACCTTTTATGGTTTGGTTAATGAGAATAAGTGATTCGTTAACGCTTTGCTGAAGCGTACTAACTCGACGTGCGCTTCTGTATGTATGCGTTAGCCATTCATTCATATTGCTTAGCTCGCATTCCATATCTTCAAGCTTGGCATTAGTTTCGATTACATCATCGAGTTTGGTTCGTTTTGCCATACGACTTCTCCTGTTGATAGATTGATTAGTTGTAAATAATCTTCTTCATTCAAAGACCTAGCAGCGGTATCCATCAGGTCCTGATAGATAGAAGAGTTGACGGGTTTCATGACATCAGATATCCATTGATTCAAATCAAGGGATCGACAGTGGTGATTGTTCCTCCATGTATTCAAGCCAGATCTCCTTCTCGGTATGATGAGCTTTCGATTTGATAACCAGGCTGTTCATTTCCCGACTGCAAGATTCCCAAAGGTCGATGACCTTTTGCAGCAACTCAATCTCTTTAGTTAAGTCGCTACGATTTAGAACCTTGACATCAAGAGAATGCACAGCTTGAGGACAATAGAGGGCGAGGTAGCCTACCTTAATGGTTGGCAGTACTAACATTGCAGCAGCAATTTGGTAACGCTCTTTCTCTAATTGTTTATCGAAGATATCTGACATGATGCATTTGGTATGACGATCGATACCATAGCTTTTGATTTCTAGAATCTGCTCTGGTATATCTGTAAGCTCTTGTCCTTCGTTGTTGATAAGCTTACCTTGCTTAACTCGCAAACAAAAGTCTGCGGTAAGCTGAGCAATGTCCATACCATCAGGACTAAAGCCAACACTTCCGTTCTTGATAATGCAGTCATCCCAATGCCACATGTGATGTTGCGTTGCTGCTTTACTGATATTGAAATCAGCAACAGCATAAGGTTCCATGATGTGACCACGAGCAGCGGGGCCATAGGACTTAGGGTCAAGCTCTGTCTCTGCCATCTTCTCTTCCCATAGGGAATAGAATCCTAGCGGAGCTTGCTTGCCCTTTGACTTTTCCCATCGTTTGTACTCAGGGATAAGTCCTACGAGTTCCGTCGCAGTGATTACATCACGGCGTTCGTTCAACCATTCGGTTGCAACTGTGTGCATCCATTCCATATATGTTCTCCTTTTAATTTTTTTTCACATACAAATAGGCGGCAGCCATAAGGCCACCGCCTATTGCAGGTGTATGTGTTGAGCCTTACCAGTTCATGTCGTCATAGTATGACGGCTGCTGTGCAACAGGTTGCTGAGGCACAGGCATCGTGTACTGCTGAGGCTGCTGAGGCTGCTGAGGCTGAGCATATTGCTGAGGCTGAGGTGCTGGATACACAGGTGCGTTCATCACTGGCGCTGCATTGTTGGCAGCATCAGTGTTGTTCTGAGCGGATTCTTCCTTGTACTTAACTACACCTCGTACTTTATTCTTCTCGCCATCACGAATGATAGCTGCGGCAAAGGGACGAGGGCAGCGTACATCGTAACCAATTAGGTTGCCTTCCGAATCCTTGCGCTCACGAGTACTGATAGCAACGTACTTACCAAGCAACTCATTGAGATTCTGTCCAGGCAGACCAGCATTAGTGCATGCCTCGAAGAGGCAGTTCAATGCAGGAGTCATACCCAAAGGGTTGGAATGCTTATCCTTCTTGGTGCGAGGTTTGAATTCCCACGAGATCTCAGAGCCGTTGGGTTCAAGCAAGGTCATAGAGACATTGAGCTTGGCATTACCCTGAGGCCAACGATCAATCTCATCGGTTCCAAATTTCTTAGCAGCAACCTCTGCGATCTCAACAACAGTGCCTTCGATAGACAGTGTGTAACCATCCTTGTCAGGCTTACTGTAGTTCCAGAAGTTGTTGCCACTACCGGTGCTTCCTACGCTTGCGAAGCTAAGTGTATCTGCCATCTTTGATTCCTTTCTCTTGGCAGTATTACATATGATACTTAATCATCTTACACAGACCGTGGTCATCCAAGCTCCACCAATCTTGCCCGTATGGAGCCACACGTTCAAGATGGTCTACCATCTGATAATCATAGTTGTCTGCATTAGACCTTAAGTACTTGGTGTAATGGTAAACCAAATCATCTTCGTCTATTTGTATCGGCGAGATTCCTGTCTCATCCGCTTTGACGATGTTGTATGCAATAACGAAATCGACAGCAGAACTGTTGCGATTACCATCATTGCAGAACTCATCGTCTGCAAGCATCTTGTTCAGGTATGATTTAGCTTTAGTTACGTAATCTTCCATTGGATTAATCCTCCTTATCCTTGAGCCACGCCTCGATTCGTTCACGAGTTTCAATGAACTCTTCGGCGAACTTGTTATAGAAGTCTTGGCTCGCTTGGCTAGTCCAGATGTTGCCACCCTTAAGGATGTCGTCAATCAGTTTTAGGTCATGCTTTGCCACGGCTCGTGTGTCGAAGCCTCGATCCCAATACTTAATGACTCGATCGAACTGTCGAACAAAGTACGCAGTACGAATCATGTCATCATTGACGATGCGCATCGGATTAGGTACTGCGACTTTAGAGTCATCAGTCCATTGAGTGCGCAAATCGAGACCAGCTTTAGCCTTGATGTCCCAGCCACGCATGATGATAGACATGTCAAAGTCAGACAACACAGCAGCCAAAGACTTCTGTCCATACTTGGTGCTGATGTTGATGATGACATCATCTTTGTTCACCTTGATAGTGGCTAGACTTGAGGACGTGAAACCGTTCTTGTTCTGCTTACCCTGCATGACCCATTGCATCTTCTTCTCTTCCTGTCGACGAGAAAGTTCCGTGTTCATTGAGCCAAGTTTGAAATCATACTTGTACTGCAACAAAGTCACGAGCTTAATGAGTTCACGTTCAGAGGGTACGAACACATCGATGTCAGGCTTGGAGGTCCAAGTATCAAAGTCTGCATCGAGCAGGCATGAGCCTGTGATGTATCCATTGATATCCTCGCCTTTCAAGATGTCGATCCAATGATTGATCTGCTTGTTGAATTGATAAGCCATGTTATTTCCTTAATCGATTAGACATTCGTAACCACCGAGTAATTCAACACGTTCAAGAACCTGTTGTTTTTCTTCCTCGGTGATGTTGTCGTTGTGCATAAGATAGCCAAAGTTATCTTTACTAGGTCCGCTTTGTTCAACAGCCATAGCTAACTTCAGTGTATCCATAAGGCTCTTACTCATTTCGTTCCTTCCTGCGAACGTAGTTCATGATGTCATCCCATATCTCTGAAGTCATAGGTATTGGATCTATCTGATTCCATACCTTGTTCTTGAGATAGCGAAGGCTGTTAGCCTTATTACCGATGACATCTATATGGCTAGAGGCAAAGTGCATTGTTGGTATCACTCTATCAACAGTGAACGTGAGGTGATAGCTAGCGGGCATCTCGTCCAGTCCATGTGTATCATCGGTGTAGTCTCTCACTAACTTAGGCTTAGCTAAGCAGTGAGTACGACCGATGTACTTGGATAAGAACTCGATGGTCTCGAAGTCCAGCTCATCACCATGGTCTCCATCGCAATCGATGACGATTGCTTTGGTTCCCTTCATGTTCTCCGCTAAGGAGCGACAATACTTCATGCACTTTGCATCGTAATAACTGAGACAGCCATTGCTCCATTTGTACAATGGCTTTCCATCTGCATTGCATGGCACCCAACGTTGCTCTACTTCAGGCATATCCAGATACGGATGCATCGGATATTCTTCGTAGGCTAATGGACCTTGAGTGCCATGCTTAACAGGTGCAGATAAGATGTCTCGTGTGGACAGGTAAAGCTCACGCTTATACCTGCCATTGAAATAGTTCTGCTCATCTTTCGGACGTATCTCTCTGGACTGATAGCGGCAAGCATTGACAATGTCTTGATAGCTTGTACCTTGCAGTCCCTGTTGATACATCCAGAAGTAGAGAGATCCATTTGGTAGATCCATCTTCACTCCTTGTTACGACAGGTAACGCTCCATGCAATCACACCAGTCAATGTTGTAATGTGGTACAGCATTGGTTAGCTTGCTAACCCATTTGCCGTAGCCGCACTCTTTCTTAGTTCTGGTGTGATAGTGCCAGACCTCATGAATAACAACATCCATCTTCTCAATGGTGCTGTCATAGTTGCTGAACCACGACGGACTATCGTCGTCTCCGAACACGATGACGTTGTCATAGGTATTGCCATCCACATGGTCGAGCAAAACCTGACAGAACATCTCCGATTCATTAGAGTAACCGCACATCTTTCGCATCTTCTTAGGTGACGGAAGAGGTTTTCCGTTCTCAAAGAAGAAGCTTTTAGAGCCGGTTAAGATGAAGTCGGCGTTAGCTACAGAGCGCATCGTCTCAGCTAGCGAGATCATCGTAGCCGAGATACCATCGGGGATTGATCCACTGATGTCCAGGATGATGAGGTTCTTGTTATCCGACACAGGATCGAAGTTGCCAATGGTTGCACCACGTTTCTTGTTGTAACCTTCTACCCAATTATAGGTTTCAAGGTTCAACTTAATGTTGTTCGTAATATCATCCATGAACGATGGTAGAACGTGCAGGAATGCAAGCTCTTCGATGTTGACGATGCCAGCTTTACCGCTGACGTAATCAACTAACTCCTGCTTATCCTCGGAGCTTTTGCCATAGGCATAGTTCTCTTCACCACCGGGGACGCAGACGAATTGATGGGATGGAATACCATCCTCATAGTCTTCATCTACATTGAACAGTGAAGTTAAAAGTTCACGCTCTTCTTCCGACATAAGTTTCATCTGTTCTTCGATTTCCTCACGTGAGAGCACAGGCCTTTCGCCTGACTCCGTTTGGATATCGAGAACATCTTTCCACTTGATGCCGGGGAACTTCGCCTGAAGCACAGGGAAGAGAGCGAGTTTGATAAGTCGTTTCGGTTTACCGAACCAAATGATGTAAGGCAAGCCATCTTTTTTACAGACATCGATTTCACTTTGGGTTGAGACGACCCAGATCTCAGGGAGTTTAACTCCTCGAACTGCAAGTTTGTACATCTTGTTCCTTCCTTTCACAGATGTGCTAGTAGGTAACTGCCATTGTCAGTTCCCAAGTCTCCTTGGTTTTACCGCTTTTGATACCGAAGAAATCATCAATCTCGTCGCATAGAGTTTTCATCAATGACATGAAATCTGTTGTAGACAAGTTCAATCTGTATCCATCCATATGATTGATCAAGACATCAAAGTTTGCCCAACTCATGCGGGCTTGAAGATATTTCAGCCGCTCTTTTGTTTCCGTTAGCTGCGCTTCTGCTAGGGGCATTTGTTTCTCATGAGATTCAATCTTCCAGACAGCATCGCAGAAAGCTTTGATAGCCGTACTAAATAGTTCAGCATTGTCTTCCTGGCCTTCATCCTTTGAAGGCTTGATAAGCCGGACGAATTCCTTAGCAACACGTTCGTTGTTGAACATCTGAATGATTGTTTTTTTAAACAAAGGCAGCTGCTCTTCGTCCAACGTCTTGCCCCAAGCAAGAAGCTTGGTAGCAGTACGTGGCGTGAGCCTGTTCCACTTATCCGCATCCGACCAGCTTGATTCGATGGCAGCGATAAGCGAATTGCTTGGCCTGATGTCATATTTCTGAACGACGTACTCCTGCCAAGCCTTCGCATCCCATTTCATGTCGATGAACATGAACCTTTGTCTAATGGATTCAGCCATTAGCGTAGGCGAACGCAAAGGATTGGCGGCAGCTACGATCATGATGTCGGGGAGCATCTTGCCGGACATCATTCGACGTTCCTGGATAAGCGTAAGGCATGCTGATAGAACAGCTTGCGGTGCTTGTAGCAGCTCATCGAAGAACAGAATGTCACCGTCCTTTAGAGATGCAAGCCTAGCATGATCGAAGATCTGCATGGACTTGGTCTCTGGGTCGGGCATTGTAATGCCGGACACTTCGGAAGGCATGATCTGCGAAGCGATAATCTCCACTACGTTACGGTTATGCTTGCGCGCGAACTCGTAAATACCTTGCGTCTTACCGATACCAGGATCGCCAAGCAAACAAGGAACGATTTCGCCTCGTTGCAAATCCACCATCTCAAGCAGATCTGCAAGTTCTGAAGTCAGCATTTACTTCTCTCCTTTCGCTGAACACCAGCCTTGGTAATAAGCCCAGGCTTGATGTGCTTCGTTGACTAGTTCCGTATTAGTTCGTCGATAAGGATGACCTATGCGAACGAACCAATCAGATTTCGGATTACCGAAAGCTAGATAGAGAATCGGTTGAGTCCCATCGTAATCAACCCGCCATGTGCGATCTTGATAGGTAACTAATTCTCCCCGGACTTGATTCATAAGATCCTCCTAACATGAGTGGAGCCAGGCTCTTGTTAAACCTGGCTCCATGTTTCTTATGAACTCTGATGTCTTAAACCTAATCGATAAAACCACTAGTCCTTTCCGTTTGGGAATTCTAATTTACAGAATATGATGAACAGCATAGCTGCTTATCAACGGTAAAGGACTTCGAACAGATGACTGTCCATAAGGTTGACGATCTTAGGCTTAAGCTGCTTGGCTTCCTCCGCTCTGTCCTCGACGATAGCGTCTCTGTACTGACGGAGGATGCTGCGAGAGCATCCCATCCATTCCATTTCATTGGAGATGTAGTTGAGTTGCCAACGCAGTTCATCCAAGCGTTCAGGATCCTCGCACTTCCTCAGCTCTTCAGCCGTGTCGATGAAATCGAAGATCAAGTTGAGTGCTTTGCGCATCTTCGGTACTAAGCTCATAGCTCCTCCTGTCGATGTAGTTGTCAATAAACGCGTAACTACCCATGCCTGCAAAGAGGAATAGAACATCCAATCCGACAGCCATCCAACGATGGAAACTGTTGGACGCCAATTCGGAATCAGTGAGCGGAGTCCTTGCCATTTCGGCAAGATAGCTCTGCTCGTCTGCGATATTGAACTCATGCAAGCCTGCAAAAAAGCAGATGCAAGCGATCAATGCTAGCAGAATTCCGATCAGCAAGTTACGATTGGTAGATACGAATTGCATCATTAGCTCCTATCCACTGACCATTCACTGCCAGTCGTTAGTCCTATATAAACGTTAATCAGTTATTGATTACTAAATGCGACCT
This sequence comes from Waltera intestinalis, assembly GCA_963628185.1. Classification (GTDB taxonomy): domain Bacteria; phylum Bacteroidota; class Bacteroidia; order Bacteroidales; family Bacteroidaceae; genus Prevotella. The sequence goes on from CAVGEN010000092.1 coordinate 40,774, forward strand.
ATTGCAAGGCAACAGTTTGCTTGGGCAAACTGCCCGCATTGTTGTAATCAAAACTGATAAAAAAGCTATAACAGATATCGAATGATATCCATTACAGCTTAATGAGCACTACTTGTTGTGATACTTAACAGCTTCATCAATGTTCTCTCTGAAGTATTTAAGCCAGCTATCACCTTCGCGTTTGCGAGCACTGGCACCCATGCTATCCCACTCCTGACGGAGCATAGCACGAGCCTCCATCACTTCATGGAGATCACCACTCTTCGCAACCATACGCTCAATTGGTCCTGGAGTAGTCATGTAATACTCTCCATTGCTATCGCGCTTCAATTGAAAATCCATAGTTAACACTCTCCTACCTATAGAGTACTATTATTTTCCGACATAAAACCCCAGGTCAGACTACAAAAAACTATCTATTTTTTGATGGCAATTCGTATCTATAGTATATATAGGGGGATAGGAGATAGAAAAATAGTATGTATTCTGTTTTTGTTAGTTATCTTCCCCCGCTATTTTTTTTCTCTCCTATAAGAAATCTCTCAAAAAAAAATAACGCTTACTTGTATTCGGCAAGAATAAGCAAGCCGACAAGACTTACCTTGATGGCGTGAATGTATGATGTTGAAAACTATATAAGGAATATCTAAAACTATGTAGAAAACTATGTAGAAAACTATGTGAATTGGTAGGTTAGGCCATGCTGCGACCCGATATGTTAAGTACCCCCCCCCGCACATCATGGCAAGTTTTATTAGCTCTATTAGCTGCATTAAGACATGGCTTCGCCTATGGTGTCATACACCCTTTTAAAACTCAGCTACCCTTGTTTCTATTGATTAATAGATGGATGTACGTTCGTTGGCTAGACGAAAGCAGACTCCTACCTCTTCTTCTATGCCCTAGGCAAGCTAACCTAGTCCCTTCACTGCACGATCAGTAGGATACTGGCAACCGGATCGGCGAAGACGCAGTACGTTCGGTCTTGACCGCCGGAGGACCCTGTTATTCGTCTTATCTCTAAACCAGATAGAACATTAATCCGACAGGGAACGGTGCTATGGTCGTGATTAACTATCTATCAGTTTACCATCTTCCTTGCCCCGCTCTGTCTGGTTTGCCATAGGTTCAGCCTATATCCACTATAGGTTTAGCCTATAGTAGTCATAGGCAATTCTTTATGGCTGGATGGTATACTGGTTCCTGTAAGGGAAACCAACCTGTCATGAATACCTTACATCTCCTATGGATGAGGCAAGGGCGCCGCACCTTGCCTTACCTCAGAGAGCAACGGACTCCTACCATACATAAGTCTGATTACGCCTTTTCAGACACTCCGTTGCTCCCTGAGGTAAGATCCCTCGTCCGATCGACAAAGAGTGAAAAGAATATAGCAATGCAACAAAAGTCTAAGACAGCCGGTAAGGCTGCATCCAAACCTATCACTAAAACATGCTTATGGGGTGAGCGCATAGATAGGCTCATCTCCGATCCTGATGCATTCTGTGAGCGTCATAGCATCTCTAAGTTCTCCTACAAGGGAATACATGACAAAGCTGAATACTATGTTCAGGCAACCCCCTGGCCTGTCTTCGGAGAGATTCGTAAAGGCCTGGAGAAGGACCTACGTAGACCGGTCCTGTGGGAGCAGCTGCTCTACGACCCTCAGCTAGGCCTGGTTGATATGGGCCACCTCAAGGAGTGGGACAAGCGTTGGATTATCAACTATCCCAAGCGCCCTGAGGGGTTGGATACGCTTGGCGCGCGAATCCTGTGGCTTATGGGCTATCGAGGATGGACAGCGGCCGATGTGGCCAATTTCGGTTATCACTCATCTTCCTGGATGAACGCGGTTATCACCGGCAAGACCGTCTCACCCTCCATGTGTTCTATCCAAGACCTATGCTTGGCGTTCGGCTGCACATACGACTGGATGCTTGGAGGCCTTAAGCATGAGTATCCTAAGCACACTCATAAGGCACATCATCGAGGCCCTAGGAAAAAGGAAGACCAATAGGAAAGGAACTGGCAATGAAAAGGAAAGACTTGGAAAAGAAGATCGCCGCCAACAGGAAAGAAGCTTATAGGCTCGCAGATGAGATCAATGAACTCACAGATCAGCTGTACGGTTCGAGGGTTGAGCACTCCAATGTTTGCTTGGAATCCGCGGGGGAAGTCACCAAGGAGAGCATTAAGGACGAGCGTGACAACATGGGACCTAAGCGTCAAGCGGTTGAGATAAACACACATGAGCGTAGGGCGTTCCTCTTCGGCTACATGATTGGCTGGGTAGAGGTAATGGCTCAGATCGATTTGATTGCCGACATCAGGAAAGAAGAAGCGGAAAAGCATCCTGACAAGCATGTTAGGTATGACGATTTTGAAGACTGGGATCACTATCAAGTTCTCAGCAGGTATCTCAACGATATCTATATGGCGATATTCCAGCCGGAGAAAGCGGACAAAGAACCTTTTGACCTAGCACAGTCATCGCTTCGGCTTGTTGACCGCGCACTGCAGGATGTCGATGATCGAAAGTATCCGTTCTAAGATTCATCTTCTGAGCTGATATAAAGTCTGCTATAATCAGTCTCGCGCGATCGACGGTTGTCCTAGTCCTAACAAGCGCAAGCTCCTTTCGCGAAAGCGAAAGAAGAACCCACCGGTTTTGTTGCATTGGCCGGTGGGTTCTTCTTTTTATCTGGTCCATCTGACTATACGGTCGGAATAGTTCCAATGCCACTTACCTTCGCAAGCGATGCAGACTTTGTTCTTCTTATCGAAGAAAGCGCCTTCGGCTTCTCCCTTAATCTTCCTGGTCCATACCTTAACGAGCTTATAGTTGCTACCAGTTTGAACCAGTCGATACTTGCGAACATTGGCAAGCTTGGTCTTGTAACCACCGTCAGTGGCAAGCAGGTATCCGTTCTTATAGTTAATACCTTGATTGGATATATAGCCGTAGACCCTGCCATGCTTCTTCCAGTAGGTGCCGAACCTAAGGTCTATCGTGACCATCCAGAGCTTTTTGTTCCGGCCTAGAATCAACTTCACCCTGTTCCCGTCCTGGCTAACCTTTGCAACCGCACTCACCTTATTGGTGAAGCCGCAGTAGATTCGCTTGTTGTAAGTAACCTTCTTGCCTTTAACGTTGAGTACGATCAGGTACCGGCTCTTGGCTTTGCAAGGTGCTACCAGTAGATACTGATTGCTCCCCACTTTCACGTACTCTAGGTCGTTGCCATGGTAGATCGCTTTCTTGGCTTTCTTGCTGACCTTCAGCTTGACGGCCTTTCCACCTTTGTTCATGTTGACGCGCCACAACATCTGGTACTTAGAGCTGTTTTGCTTGACCACATAAGCATATCTTGTGCCGTCATATGCGACACCCTGAACATACTTGGACTTAGCCGGAGAGTTCTTGCTCAATGATGCATAGGCTCTATGGTTCCAGGTTTCGGCGTGAGCATCGTCTGTGAGTATAAACATGGCTGACACGAGCCAGACTATCAGGCATATGGACGCGACGAATATTCGAGTCCACCACCTCATAGCCCACTCCTTGCCAGCACCTCTGAGACACAGATGATGCCAAAGATGATGAGGAGGCATACGGTCAGGATACGTGCGTGTTCTTCATCCATACGCTACTCCTTGCTAATCGCTGCCCAGGTCTTATCACCGCAAACGCCATCGACGGTCAGACCGAGCTTCGTCTGCACAGCTTTGAGCTGCTTCTCAGTGTTGTTGCCAAACTTGCCATCAATGGACAAGGACTTGTCATAGCAGTGCTTGAGAATCGCCTGTAGGATCTTCACGGACTTGCCAGAGCTGCCGTTCTTGACTGACTTCATATTAGATAAACCTTCCTCTTCGGTATCGTACTTCGGGCGGATATAGCCCAGGATGCGGGCGTTAGACAATGCGTAGCTCTTGGATGCGACACCTCCACCATTGTCCACGACGGCAGAGCCGCCCGAGGTATTGCCCTCTACGGTATAGACCTTACTGTTCTCTACCTTATATACAATGCCGATGTGGTTCGCACCAGAGTGACGCGTGCCGGTGAAGAAGATTACGTCACCCGCTTTCGGTGTGAAGCCCGCACGCTTGTGGTAGAGTCCGCGGGAAATTCCACACGATCGGATGACCTCACACGCCGCTGAGTACACACCCAGAAGCTTCTTGCCGTCTACCTTGCCGAACGCCTGACAGAAACACCAAGACACGAAAGAAGCGCACCAATAATCGCCATTGGCTCCAATCCACTTTCCGTACTTGGTGTAGTTGTTCGAGCCGGCATTAGCGGTCTTGGAGTCTAGAGAGCTATTACTTTTTTTCTCCAGGTACCCGACTTCATTGCGGGCAACCTTTACAACTTTAGCCGCCGTATTACTCATCGTCGCTCGCCTTACCATCTCCAAGACCGGACTGGATAGGAGACAGGATAGCCATAGCCAAAGCTACGACTAGGGCCTTGTACTCGACCGGGATGACGGTAGAACCGCTCACAAGGTCTGGCAGGTAAGCGATAATAGCGCCGATAATGCCCTGCGCAATGGTTCGGGTGCAACGTGCGGATGCGGTATCCGATGCACACCACTTCTTAAAAGATTCGATGACTGACATAGATTGTCTCCTTTCGGATAGATTTGATAAACACGTCAACAATTATAATGGTAGCTACAGTAGACAAAACCTGGCATTAAGGAGCCGTTATGATTACACATCGACTGAAAGTAACCGAGAATCGAACTATAGAGCGGCTGGATCATAAGCCTATTGTTTCCAAATCGAACGGAGCAGACTTCATTCAGTTCACGTTCGAGAACCCTAACGAATGGAATATTACGGGTGTGCTCGTCGTTTACATGTTCAACGGGACACCTTACGGGTCTTGCGTTATCGACCAGGACTCCAATGGCAACCCTCTCGCCCCAACCGAGGTTGATGGCACATGGCAGCTAACTGTCCCCGTGCCTTATCAGTGCATCACCTCTGAGGGCTATCTCTATACCGGTCTATCCCTTTTCCGCACGGACGTTGACGCAAGCGCAAGTACCGACACCACCCCTCACATCATCGGCAAGATCAGTACAGCCCTATTGTCTCAGCCTATTCAGATTCTTAAGAACGGCGGGCTTGACGAGATCGATGTGGCAGCATCGCCCAACGATGACCTGCTTGTGCGCATGAAGCTCTTCGTCCAGAATTTTTCGGCTGACTGGATGGAGAAGGTCGATAGCAAGTTCGAAGATTTAGACAAGACGATAAACGGTGACAGCGAGACTGGCGGAGGTCTGATCGCTGATACCACAACCAACACGTACAACATCCTCGGACTTCAGGAGAGGATTGACGAGCTTGATGATGATGTCGATGCATTGGACATCATCATCAATGGTACCGACGAAATCATTGGCGATGACGGCTCCGTTGAACAGGAAAAGGTAACAGGCCTGATTGAGCTGCAAAAGAAAGATGCTGCCAATATTGAAAGCTTACAATCAACTGCAAAAGTCGAGCACAACTGGGTTGAGAAAGAACTTACCAAGCTGAAAGAAAAAGACGATAAGCTGGCGGAAGAAACGGATGAGCTAGCCAAAAGCCAGGAAGACAATACAACCAAGATCGAAGAAGCAACTACTACTCTTGAAGAGCAAGGGCAAAGCATCGCTACTTTGCAGTCCACGGTCAACAACCCCGTATTCGATGCTACGTTCTCGGACACATCCACTAGCGCTGTTCAGAACAAGGTTTTGACGAGCCTTCTTGATGGGATGTCTACGAAAACAGCAGTTAAAGCGGCGGTCGACGAAGACGGTGCATGGTTCTATATCGGCCAGGAACAGCTGAAATACGATTCCTCTACGGGTGAAATTTCAAATACAAATCCTGCGGAAATCGGAGCCATCCTCTTTAGCTTAGCTGATTTCAGTGCAACAGTCGGAAACGAAAAAAATATAACGCTACAGCTGAATCCCCATCCAGTCCTTAAGTCATTAACAATCACCGATATGGTTGGATGGGGTGATAACTCCACCCGTGTACCGAATACTGCATGGGTAAATAACTTCGCTCGGTTACACGGGAACTATTCGTTTTTAACACAGATCAGCGGATCGTATGTTCCATACGACGACCCACTTACAACAACCATGGCTTGTGGGCTAAGCACGTCGGCTTCGAGATCTTTTTCTCAGAATGCTGATTCTAGCTTTAGGCTTGATGGTCGTTTTCTGCGGTCAGATACTTTCCTGTTTTATGTTTATGGCAATATTCATGTACATGTCGTTAATGCAAACGACCTCCGAGAAATAGGCATTGGCAGGATGAGGTTTTATAGTACATCGGTTTGGGGACACTTCGAAAGTAGTCATATGCTTGACACGAACGAGGATGGTCTATTCTTTAATATTCCATTTTGTAATACAAGCTACACAATAGAAGAAGGAGAACGCAAGGGATGGGAAGAATACAGGTTTAATCTTGATGTTGACTTAGTAAAGGAGGATGGCTCCTCTTTTACTGAGTCCGATAAAGAAAATATAATTAATACGGGCATTACGATAGAAATGTATTTTGCAAGTAATATCGAAATTATTAGACGCATAGATGAACCACAATAATAGGAGTATCACATGTATAACAATAACTATGAGTTCCGACAACCTATTAACGGTGTGATAGAAGTTACAGGATATGACGGAGCACTAGCGTATCCATTGCCCCCTAACTCCTGCATTCCACTATTCGACACGACATGCGATGTCCTCTACCTTAAGACTACCGATGGTGGCGGGTACGCCAGCGTTCGTAGGTTCTCCATCGAGGAGCTGCCAGCTATCGCTTCGCAGTCTTCCGATGTGTCCCAGAGTAGGCTGGACGACCTTGAAAGCAAGATGGATTTGATTCTGGCTAAGTTAGGTGAGAGCAATGAGTAACGTATTCCTGAATGCAGCTAGAGGAGCCAAGAGCAATGCCTCTATCGTTTCCCAATTGAAGGCAATGGCTAAGGGGAATCCTTCCGCTTTGTATAACAGGCTCATGCAAACCAACCCCCAGTTCGCTCGATTCGTCCAGGACAACCAAGGCAAAACTCCTGAGCAAATAGCTAAAGAGAATGGCATCGACTATAATTATCTACGCAGATTCCTCTAATAGAGAAAGGACGTAGTATGTCTGAACTTTCAGCAGCCGACCTTGCGGCGGTAACTAAAGACGCGGGCGATTTCGGTGGTAGCTCGGCGTGGGTTCTCGTGATTCTGTTCGCGCTCATCTTCGGATGGGGAAACAACGGCATCGGTGGAAACCGCGAAAACTACGCCACTCCCGCCGACATTCAGCGAGCAGTGGACAACTCCGCTATCCAGCAAGACATCCAGCGCACCGCCTATGAGAACATGGCGGTAACCAAGGATGCATCCTATAATAACCTTAGCGAGATTCGTGATCTTGAATCTGCTGTCAATGCAGGCTTCGCAGCTCAGGCAACCGGTCTCTGCGACACCAAGTCTATGTTGTTGGAGAACCGCTATCTTGCAGCTCAGGAAGCGGCTAAGACCCGTTCTGAGGCTCAGGTGCAGACTCAGCGAATCCTCGACCGAATGGCTGAGAAGGAACAGCAGGACCTCCGAGATGCGAACATGCGACTCTACTTCGATCAGAAGATGGAGAGCGTTCCCCGCGTTTCTAATATCGGCTACGGTGTGGTTCCCAACTTCCCTGCTCCTGCTCCTCAGCCTTATCCGTTTGGTAATCTGTAGGAGGTGGTACATGTGCCTAACGCACTGTTACAGACAGCTAACGCGGCTCCTTCCACCATTCCTGCAAGCACTACAGGAGTAACTATCCCAGTAGGCTCACCTGTTCGTAGGCGAGGATGGCAGGCGAATACAGACGGTGGAGACATCCTCCTTTACTCTACCGGTTATTATCAGGTAGATATCAACGCTACTATCGCCCCTACTACAGCGGTAAGCACTGAGGTACAGGTATATCTTAACGGTGTTGCCGTTCCTGGCGCTTATGCCTCCACTCCTGCAACTATCTCAACCTGCTCGTTGACCATCCCTACGACTGTTCGCGTTTGCGATTGCTCCGCAGCTGTCTTGTCTATTAAAGCGACAGGAGGAGAAGCTACGGTTTCCAACGTGAGTGTTAGGGTGGTGCGTGATTAATGGCTCGATTGACTCAAGACGCATCGGCGTTCCTCGTTAAGACCTCAGCTGATTCATCCAGTAAGACGACTGTTGCCCTAGGCTTAGACTTCGACACTATGCCGAACAGCCAGCTAACGATGTGGTTCAATGCTATCTACCCCGTTGGTAGCTGCATGATCCTCGGCTCCGCTAAGAAGCCTGACGAATTGACCGATTGGCCATTCGCAGGTCTAGGCACATGGGAACCCATGAGCAGCGACACGACGACTGTGTTAGGTCTGGTACCCTATTCTGCGGGTTCATCCGTTATCGGCAAGACTACCGGTACAAACAAGACCAAGGTAGTTACCGGCTCGCACATAAGCAAGATAAACGTAACTACTAGCACTGTGTCTCAGTCCCATAGCCACACAACGGGAACCCGTGTTTGCTGTATTGACAGATCCGATGGTCTTGGTCAAGTAGAAGTAAAGAAAGCAAGTGGCGGTAAATACGTACCGGCTATGTCCAATAAAAATGTAGATTATAAAAACTACGCCATGAATGCAGTTAGCCAGTCACATTCACATTCCTTGTCTATTGGCTCAAATTCTGATGGCTATGGTCCTGAGCTAGACATCAAACGCTATCAAGCTGTTGGGTGGGTGAGAACCGCCTGATGGAATTCGGAACTCTAGTAGCAAGCGTCTTGACCGGTCTTATCGCAGCTATCGCTACGATATGCAACTCTCGTATGCAGAATGATAAGACCCAAGCTATCCTCCGGGTTAATCTTGAAAATTATCGAGAATCGACAGACTCTAAGATAGAGAGCTTGTCGGCACGAGTGGAGAAACATAACGGCCTTATTGAGCGGATGGTCAAGCAAGAGATGAACACTGAAGCTCAGTGGAAACGTATTGATGAACTTCGAGATAGTATTCAGAGCATCGAAGAACGCTTAACGTAAAAAAAGAAGCCCCATTAATTTGGGGCTTCTTTTTTTTGTTTACTCTTCGTAGTAAGCTTCATTGTTATCCATAATACTTACAGTGAGTTCCGTTCGATCAATTTCGACGAGGTTGGAAAGCTGGGCGATAATCTCCGCGCCGACCTCCTTGTAGATGTCGGCGAACGGCTTAATCATGCCCGCCGTTGCATCATCGAGCCACGACCACGCGCCCTCGATAAGACGGGTACATCCCTCGTTGTAGCCGTTGATGAAAACCCTATCCTCGCCTTTTAGCTTTTTCCAGTTGTAGATTTCTTCGTCAATATACATTTTTCTCCTTTTCTTTGTTCGCCAAAAATTACGAATTAGCGATTTAGTTCGTAATCGAGATTACGAATTAGCACTCGTAGTTTGTAATTAGCGCAAATTAGCGATTACGAATTAACGAGCATGAGCCATAGCTGCGCCCATCCGTAGAGCAAGCCCGCAAGGATGGTTATGAAAGCCACGATGAAGAGCAAGCGAACGAGATTCATAAAGACGTAATCGAGCCAATCTTCAAAATCCCAATCCTTCATTTTTTCTCCTTTCGTCCGCCGAAATGCCCTCGCACA
>CAVGEN010000093.1:0-41843 GCA_963628185.1 Waltera intestinalis
CACTCGCGCCAGTATTTTGTTGTAATATATACACATAAACTGTCTCCTAGATACCTAGAAGGCAGTTTTTTAATGTTGTGTAAACAGTTCTTGTTTATAGAATGGTGACATTTTGGTGACATTTCGGCGACAGTATTTTATTGTACCTTTCTATTTTTCTGTTATATAATGAAGGAGGTAAGTCAGAGTTAGTGATTGAGAGCGCTCCGTGTGCGAAAGAGGTGATACGGGCGCTCTCTAATTTTTTTGTACGCAAAAAGCACTCTTCCAGTGTTTGGCGCAGAAGAGTGCTATCCGGAGATTGCTTATGAATAAGTGGCCAGTGTTACCACTCCCAGCCGATTGTTGCGGTGCAGATAAGATTCTGCAGATTCCACTGCATAGACTTAAAGTCTTTCATCTCTCCCACCATGTAAGTAGTTCCGAGTTTAAGCATGAAGCCTTTTGAGAACTTTAGTCCCATATCAGCAGTAGCTCCGTAAGTGACTCCATTTTCTTTAAATCCAATAGCAACACCGAAGTCTGCAAAGAAACGCGCACGCTTCTGAGCTTTTTCGAGCGCCTCGATCTGAGACTGCTGATATCCGATAACAGACTGCTGTGCCTCGATGCCGGAGACTACAAGTTCCACCTGGTCGGTGATGTCTTGAATCTTCTCGCTGCCGATAATGAAGTTACTCTTCTTTAAGGTTTCGAGTAAGTTCGAGTAGTCTGTCTGCGTCTCGCTTGACACTGTCTGTGATGTAGTTGCTGGCTCGGATGAGATCTGAGCTGTTTCCTGCTGTGCTGCTGTTGTTACTTCCGTTGCTTTTTTTGCCCCAGGTAAAGCCCAGGCACAGAAGGAGCCCACCAATAAAACCACTAAAAATACATTTAATTTTTTCATTCATTATTTCTCCTCTTTGTTTTCTGCTGTCTTCGGGAGTTTGTCCTCGATACCGTAGATTCTGTAGAGTATTCCCCTTGCAGCTGTTGCTGCATCCTTAAAGCCTCTCTCTTCAGCCTCGTAGATCGTAAGTTTCTCTTCTCCGTATGGAATAAGAGGTCTGTTTGAATCTTCGAGTTCTGTCGGCAAATCTCCAACTGGGAAGTATCTCATCTCTCTTTCAATATGGTAGATAAGATCTGTCCCTCCTCGGTATGTTACGAAGCGCACTCCGAGAGTCATCATTGCACCAATAGCGATTACTGCTGTTGCGACTGCAGCTCCTCCGATCGTGTTACAGAGAATGAGTCCCAGCACTCCGAACGTTCCCACAAAGTGAAAAATAGTAACATGCCACATCTTAGGAGTATTGTCCTTGTAGTAGATATGCAGCACTACTCTCGAGATACAGTGTCCCAGGAGTCCACCGAACACACTCCACATGACAACGTATAGGGGGAGGTAGTGGAACACGAGAGCGGAGATAAGTCCGAACACGAGAGCAAGAGCGCCTGCGGATGCACAGTAAGTGATAAGCTTGTATTTGTTAAGTTTTCTCATATTCTTCTCTTACTCCTTCTTCTCTGCTACTGCAGTAGCTTTTGCAAACTTGGTCTTCTTTGTGAAAGCATGAACGCTGTCATAGCCGAAGATTGCAAGCATTGCGACTATTGAGCCGTTGCCGAGTCCGTACTCGACGACAGACACAAAGATTGCCTTGGCCCCTTCCACTGTAGTATGAGCCCAGCCGAACATCGAACAGATGATGAACGAGAAGAGCATGATAATCAGTGGCATCGGAGGAACCCATTTTGGCAACGTGAACCGTTTGCCCCAATACCCGATGACATTGAGGACAAATACGAATGGAATTAACCGATAATCAAAAGCATTGATTATATCCATTGCTAAACCCTCGCTTGCAGCTTTGAAAGACTCCGGAAGGCATAGCTTGATTAGAGATGTTACGAAGACAATAACGTAGCTCGGGAACTCGATACGAGCCCACCAGCGCCGTTTAGCTTTCTCTTCTGTAACTCCTTCTTGTGTATCTTTCGTCTGCATTTTTGAAAACGAATATGATATTTGATTGACTGACCATATCTGAACTCTATCACGAAAGAAAAAGACTGTCGAACATGCGCGTTAATCATAAGAGCTTAAGGTTAAGGAGGACATAATAGTAGATGCTTTTTATCTCTATCCACACAGCGTTGAAGTCTACCACTCCATTACCACGATAGATAAGCACTACCACGTAAAGAATACCAAGCAATATAACAAAGTTGATGAATTTCTTCATATGAGCTCTACCTCCTTGTTCGTATGCTTCATGTATGCGTAGTACGATATGTAGCTTGCCTTTAGATGTTCTTCGGTTATCTTCCCTTCTTTGTAGTCTCGCTCTTTCTTCTGTAGCCTTCGTAAGGAACGCTCAACCGTCCTTTTCTTCGGCTCTAAATGATGTGGGCATACGACATAACCACACCACTCGTCTTTACCTCGCCAGTGCTGTATGTAAGTCTTCTTTCCTGAAAGTCTCTGCCCTGTATCTTTTAATGAGAACTCGTCTATTTTGTACAAGAGCTCCCTCGCTTCGTCTTTTGTATGTGCAAGTACTCTGCTGTCATCCATGTATCTGACGTGTAGGGAGTATCCGAGAGTGTCTGTGATGTAGTAATCGAGAGGAGTAAGCATGAGATTTGCAAGCTGTTGACTCGGAAGGAATCCAAGTGGTAATCCTTTGTTCTCTTCAAGTTCGGGTTTATGATAACTGTCGATTATGAGAGAGAAGAGATTGAGAATATCAGGATAGTACTTCGGGTTGAATATTCTTTCGAGTTTCTTTTTGAGGACCGTTCTGTCGATTGAAGCAAAGAAAGATTTAAAGTCTAGCCTCAGTACATAGAAGTCTTTTCCCCACCTTCCGAGAGCCTTTCTTATAAGCGATTGATAATACTCGCAACATGCTAACGGACCCTTGTTCTTAAGACATGCGAAAGAGTCTCTGTGGAAGTATCTCTCAAAGTATGGCTGCGCAACTCTCATGAGAGCGTGATGCACTATTCTATCGTAGTACGTCGGTTCTGATATTTCCCTAAGCTTTGGGTCACGCACTAAGAACTCTCGTGTCTTTCGTGGCTTATATGTATGGTGTATGAGCTCGTTCTGCAAGTGTATGAGTATCACATCCTCGTAGTCAGTCTTCCAGCGTTGAAACGGAATCTCGTTCTTCCTTCCCTTCTCTACTTCGAGCCATGCCATATAGAGGTTGTCATAGTCATATACTTTCTCATACAAGAGGTCGTGCATCTATTTTCTCTTCCTTAGTTTCTATTTGTAGTCTTCGGGGGTTCGCGCAGGGCGCCATAAGAAGACGTATCCTACCGCGCCCCGCACTATGTGTTTTCGTACGACGGTCAATCCTTCTAAGGAGGTGAAACAGAAATCTTTGTATACACTCTTACTTTTCTCTCGATAGAAGCGGAACGCGCCCCGATATTGTTGTTCGTATTAGTCACGCCGTTATTGCAATTCGTATAGCCGAGACCGGCGTTCGAACTGTTGTTCCAGTTGCCACCACGTTGAACCGTAGTACACGTTTTCATCTTCCGCCGTGAGTGGATATATAAATGAGCCACCCTCTCATTAAACTCCTCGATATACCTCCGAGCCGAGATATCTCACTCATTCTCTTCTTGAATGCCGGTCTCTTTTTGAGAGTTTTCATCATATATAGAGCTTTTGTGAATAAATCTTCGGCTCTTCGGCTGTCCTGTACGATGTCGTATGCCTTGTATATTACCTTTGGGGTGTCTCTATACTCGGGTCGTGACATGTACCGGTTGTAATTGAATCGTTCGACGGAGCGTGACATGAGAGAAGACGCTTCAGCTAAAGTATTAGTTATCTGCTCGCATACTGAATACCGAAGGTAATTAGGAACATCCTTTGCGCTTGTGCACACGTACCAGTAGTCCAGTGTGTCCTGTATTGCGTTTTGGAGTTTGAGTCCTGTCTCCGGTTGTATTTCAAGTGGCAACTCTTCTTTATTAAAAGTTGACGGAGTCTTAAACCTTCCATTCCTCTGTACGTCTTCTGCCATGCCTACCTCCTAGGAGAATTTTAGAATTTTACTTTATTTTCGAAGCGGAACGCGCCCCGACAATGTAGTTCGTATAAGTCACGCCGTAATAGCAATACGTATAGCCGAGACCGGCGTCCGAACCGTAGTTCCAGTAGCCACCACGCCGAACCGCTTTGATTACTCCGTCCGTGTTACGCATATAAGCTTGTCCGTTCGGAGTTGACGCTAGAAGTGGGAAGAGTCCCATAATTCTAAGGTACGCATTCGCTGTCGTTCCGTCCTTTGCTGTCATACTCTTAAGTGCGACAGAGCCATACGGAGAGTCATCTGACTGTTGATGTTCGAGAGCCTTCACGAGCTGGAACGCGGCAGAACCTGAAGAGATATCTGCAAGATAGTCATACTTGTAGCTCTCTTCGTCTGCGTTAGCTTCTACCCATGTGCCGTCTTCTTTGAGAGCTTTCCAGAGTGTTGAAGTGCTTCCTAAGTCTGAAGGAGTGACTCCGAGTTTTCCTGCGTTGTTGTTCGGGATGAACTGCAACTCTCCACTCTTAAGTCTGAAACCCGAGCACCACTCTGCCATGTTTCCGACTAAGTCTGCTACTCCCCACGGTGTACCGTCATGGTACCACTCCAACGGTCCTGTACCTGTTCTTGTCTGAGGTGTTGTGTTGTTATAAGTATACTCTGCGGGACTACCCTGTTCGGTGCTGTCGCCATGATACTTGTTATAACTTGTGTTACCGTGACACTCGAATGCACGACGAGCTCCCATAAGATAGAGATAGCTGTTCTCTGCGAGTGTCTCAAGGTGCACTTCCTCTCCGTCGGGATTGGTTGTAGCAGTATTGGAAGCATAGCACGCTGCAATAGTTCCCTCTGTTGATACACTAAATCCTCCACTACCCCATGCAGGAGAAAGGTTATAGAGAGACGCTACATAGTTCACACCGCCGACACGTGGCATGAGATACTTTGCAAGTCTAAATCCTCTGATAGGAATGTCATCCATGATGAAAGCCGGATGAAGAGCACTCTTAAGAGAAGTGTCTGCTGAATTGAAAAGCGTGTTGCTCATTGCAAGATAGTCAAGTCTTGCCTTCTCGTTGCAGAAGAAGTTCACCATGATGTGTGGTCTTCCTGCTTTGTCAAAGATAAGCTGATTTCGTCCGTCTGACATTCTGAAGAGCTCTTCTCCGAGCATCATCATCTGAACTTTCCCTTCGTTTGTAGGAACAAGTCCGGAGCCCTGTAGAGCAAGCTCTGTTATCTGATTTTCGATGTACCGTCTCTTACGGTCAATCTGTTCAAGTGTGTAGCCTTCGTTAGCCATTTGTCACCTCCGTTAAGTCTTCTCCTCTCTCTGGTTCATCGTTCTCTTTAAAGAGCTTTGCGTTAGCACTTCTAAGAGCAAGAGCCTCGAGTGTTATAGCACGAGTTAAGTCCTCTGCGCTGTCTGCAATAATCGTGTACTGCGCTGTGCATACGACGGTTGTTCCATTGTCATACCATGTGATTGTGTAGACGTTGTTGCCGTTAGCTGTGTACCCGAATGTGTAGTTGTGCTGTACTGCTATAGTTACTGCCATTCTTTACACCTCCCATACTGTGATGTCTGCAGAGTATCCTGTACTTCTGCCATAGACTGCTGTCGTATTGCTACTCGGGAAAGAGAGTACGATAGTCTGATGTGCCTCGACGGGGAGCCCGACCTTTGGTGTAGTTGTGGTCTGAGGTTGAAGAAGAATACGGATATCGCTGTTATTACGAATAACGAGTTTAGTCCTTGTCTCCTTGACTGCCGAGCCTTCCGCAAGAAGCACCGATGTGCCGTTCGTGAGCGTGAGAGATTTCCCAGCTCCGAGGGAAGCTATTTCGAGCTCCTGCGGTAATGTGTTCAAACCCTCTGCAAGCGTACTTGTCAGAGCGTAGATATCACTTGCTGATATCATTCCTGTAAGTAAACCCATACGCGTCCTCCTGTGTATGATGTATTTCCGTTATGCCGTTACTTCTTCTAAGAGTTCGTACGGCTTTCCGTTCTTGAGATAAACCGAACGCTTGTAGACCTTACCTGTATCTGTTACGGTAATCTGTTCGGTTACGACCTGACTTGAAAGAGCCTCCACTTTATCGACAAGAGTCTGCAACGATGTAAGAAGCGCCGTTATTCTCGACTCCGTTTCGTCTGCTCCTTCAATGTAACCCTGTACTGTCTGACGTGCATTTTCTACAGAAGAGGAGAGAGAACCTTCGAGATAATCTATACGTTCATGTACATACTCTTTTGATTCTGTAACGTCGCTCTGTATTGACTCGACATTGCTCTCCATGTTCTCGACATGAGTCTCTAGTTGTTCCACAGTTCCAACATAACTCTGGGCTGTATTCTTATACTCTTCTGTAGTCTCCATGTAGCCTGCCGTTGTCTGCTTCAAGTTCTGCATATCTTGCAAGAGCGCCAGAACTTCTTTACCAGCTTCTATAGCTTTCTGGGCATAGAGGAGAGCGCTTGCTGCACTGGAAGATGAGACAGAAGCATACTCTTCGGCATAGACATTGTAGTCGTGAGCTTCCTGCATATATCCCGAGGCTTTCTCTTCGGAGTCCTTAGCATTACCGGCCGAGATTCCAGCTTCGTCCTTATATACCTCTGTGGTGTTCATGAAGCTTTCGGTAGTGTTTTTGTACTCCTCGTAGAGTTCTTTGTAAGCTGCGACTATGGCTTTGTCTTCCTCAACGGTGTCTTTAGCTATGAGAGTATCCGCTTTGAGATTTCTCATATCCTGAAGAAGGGCGAGCGCCTCCTGTCCTGCCTGGATCGCCTGCTTTGCATAGAGAAGCGCTGAAACTGCGCTTGCTGTCGCGCTGTCTGCGTTCTCCTGGGCACGGTTATCATATACCGATGCATTCTCTTCGCTTGTCTTTGCGTTCTGTTCCGACTTCTTTGCTGCAAGTTCGGATGACGCTGTCGCTTCCTCACTTATCTTTGCGGCTTCTTCACTCGCTTTAGCAGCAGTCTCACTTGCCTTCGCTTTTGTTTCGCTCTCCTTTGCTGCAGCCTCTGATGCCGCCGCTTCGGTCTGTGAAGCTCCACTGGCTTCTTCACTTGCTTTTGCTTTTGTCTCGCTTAGCTTGGAAGCTGTCTCTGAAGATTTTGACGCTATTTCACTTTCTTTAGAATTTTCCTCGCTTGTCTTAGCTTTGTTCTCACTTGAGAGTGCAGCTGCTGCCGAAGCAAGTGCTGCCGCTGCTGCTTCGAGAGCTGTGTTCATGTTTGACTCGATGTCGCTTGTAAGAACTGATGCAAGCTGTCCGTTCTCGTCGAAGGCAAACATCTTCCCGGCTCTGTCGGTTGCGTTCGGAACGATAATCTGCGCGCCTTCATCCGAGCGCGACATAAGCATAGCTCTGTTAATCTGCTCCTGGAGCATAAGGCAGATTCTTACTGCGTTATCAAGTCCTTCCTCGAGAATGTTTGCAGATATCTTCTCGCCTTCCTTGAGGTCTATCTCTTGCGTGATTGCAACTTCCCTTATGAGAGTTAGCTTTGTTGCTCCTGTTGGGAATGTGTACGATACACTGAATGTAATATGCGTTGCTGTAACTCCAGATGTGTCTGACGAAAGCGTGTAGTTGCTTGAATCTATCAGAGAGTCTCCCGAGGGCATCGTGACATACGCATGAAGCTCTTCTTCTTTTTCGACAGTAAAGGGAATATCATATCCCGTCGAGAGAGGAGTTGAGCTACTAGATATGTCATACACTTTTCTTGGCATTGTTTCGTTTACCATTTCATGTCTCCTTATGCTTAGTTTCTATATCAGTCTCGACCAAAGAGAGGCCATGCACTTCTCTGTTCGACAACTTGCCATAATTCCTTTGCTCCACTTACTGGGAGCCCCATTCCTATTCCGATTGCTTCAGCACTTCTCCCGAGAGCTTTCCACCCGTCTCCACCTGTTGCAGCAAATAACGCCTGTACAGCCTTGTCATAGAGGGGAGATATCGAGACTCCTTTATTCATGTACCAATCGTAATCCCCGGTTATTAGGAACTTTGAAAGACTATCTAATGCAGAGCCTGCCACAGGTATACTGTCAATGCCTTGCGTTAATCCCCAATAGGCAGTCTTTAGAACCTTATCTTTAGCGTCATCATCGTCGTCATAGCCACTCTGCACTAATCCTAGGAGAACTCCTGCAACTGCATACCCGATGATAGTCCCAATAACGGATGCATACTTCTTCTGTCGCGCAAACCCTATGGTGTTAGCCGTGATGTTATTCCATACAACATTGAGGGATGTCTGAAACTGTAGAATAGTCTTAGCTGCTTCACTCTTTGTTCTAAAGAGAGATGCAAGTTCTGTCGGGTCACCTACGGGCTGTGTGCGGAAGATGAACTCATCTGCTCTCTGTACTGCTCTTTCTTCACTTGTTGCTGTATCAAGTCCGAGCTTATCGCCTTCTCGAAGAGTGCGTTCGTACATGGCAAGCCATGGACCGGCGACTGCGTATCTATCAACAAGAGTAAGCCCGATCTGTCCGACTTCCTCGAACTTGTTAAGCCTCCTCGATGTCTTGCTCTGCGTCCACTGGTTACGCCTCTGAACAGCTTCATCGACTATCTGGTTCATGGTTCTGTTCTTCATCATCTGAGACTTCTTATTGATAGTGTTGATAGTCTCAATAGGATGCGCTCCGATCTGTCCGTATGCTGCGAAAACTTCCCAGGGCTTGAGCTTGCTGAACGCGGATGCAGGAGAAGTGATAGCCTGTAGAATAACACCGGATGTTTTCCATCCCAGGTATGCTGCTCCTGTTCTTCCTCTGATAGTCTTAAAGAGTTCGTTAGTCGGGTCCTTCTTTGTTGTACTGTCGGGATTGGCGACAAGCTCGATGTAGTCTTTGACTTCTCTCATCAATGCCGGCGACCACTTTCTGTTGACTTCTCTCTCAACCTCTGATGACTTACGTGACTCGAATACGCTTCTGAGTTTCTTGATGTATCCAGCAAACTCGATAAGATGTTCCTGTTCCTTAACACTGTTCTGCCATACGCCGAGGAGAGACATATCAACCTGTTTCTGATAACGTGGAGCAATATCGACTCTCTCGATAAGGAAGCCTTTTGCCGGATCTCTTGTTACCTTATTGGCATTAAGATTGAACATAGAGTCTGCTGTAGCGTTCTCAAGGTTTTCTCCAGTCATCGCCATGCGCTTAATAGGAAGGTAATTTTCCTTGCTTATAAGAGGAGCGTTGAAGTACTCGATAGATGCTGCATCAAGCCTCTTCGTGTTATCGGGATTGTTGAAGTCTCTGTTGATTGCATTTACGAGGTCCCAGAGATTACGCTCTGTTATCTCTTTTTCTGCTGCTTTAACCAGAGCGTCATATCTCTCTCGCGCTACCTGCATGAATGTTTCATCATCTTCAATGAGTTCACTTCTTTCAAGGAGCCATTCCCTTGTTATCTGGCCCTGCCCTGTGGGTACGTCAATATCCTTGCTCTCGCTCTCGACTGTACCTTTTTCTCCCTCTGTCATAAGAGAGCCGTACATGACTGCAGCCTTGTTCTCTTCGTCGTACTGGCTGAGCCATGCGTATGCAAGCTGGTCAATTGTAAACTCCTGCTTGACGCCTCTTCCGAGGTCTACCTCAACACGCTCAATCATGTTGTCTATATTCTTTTTGTTTGCAAAGCCTTCGACTGTCTTATATCTCTTCTCGATTGCCTTCGCTTCGTTGTCCTGGTGCCACCTCTTCTCTTCGACAAGTAGACGATACGCAGCGCCCTTGTTTCCGTAGCCTCCGTCAAGAAGCTGAGCAAGCTCCTGCATACGGCGTGTGCGGAACACGATACTGTGAAGTCTTGCCTTGAATCCTTTTCCTTCTTCCATTCTCTTGAGAGAAGAAGGAAGAGAAGAATCCTTCTCGGAGAAGTTTCCGACAGCATGGAGGATTGCTCTCTTAATAGCTCTTGCCTGAGCGTTCCTTGTATCCTTCTTAGCCTGAAGAATTGCTCTTCCTTCGTTCTTGAGCCCTTCAACTGCCGTTGCTATACTCTGAAGCTCTGCTATAGTCCAGTCATTGAGAGGTTTCCTCTGCTCTGTTAATCTCTCGATAAGATCCTGTGGCATGTAGGAGAAGAGGTCTATCTTTGCTGTATCGGAGAGTGTATTAAGATAGTCTTTCGCTTGTTGTACAGACATGGTGCCGTAGCCTGTGTTTTGCGTCGGATCTGCCTTGATATCGTAAACCCACTCTCTTCTGAACTCCGGGTCTATAAGCGCTTGGATAGCCTGTATCTCCTTTGCCTTCGAGTAGTCGACACTCTGAAGGGAGACTGGTCTCATGATATAGGAAGCTATCTTGCTCTTCTCTTCTCTGATTGCCTGGTAAATTCTCTTCTCTTTCTCTTTCTGCCTCTGCTCTTCTTTGAGTTCCTTAATCTCCTGCTTCTGCTTCTCCTTAAGGTTCTCGATTTTGCGTTTAACAACATACTCTCTATTTTTTAAATCTTCTGCTTGCTTCTCATATATAGCCTGCTTCTCTTTGGCAGCCTTCCACCTCTCTTCGGTTCTGGCGTCATAGATTGCTTCTTTCTGCTTCTCCTTAAGGTTCTCGATTTTTGTCTCCTGTTTCGAGACTTTCTTCTCCAGGGCTGCGAGCTCCTTCTCCGCCTCTCTCATTGCTTCGATGTCGACCTTAGGAATAACTACACCTGTACCGTCTGCTATCGACTTCATAGCAGAGAGCGTTGCATAGATCTTGTTTGAGTTCATAACAAGAGTCTTTGTAGAGTTCTGTATGAGCTTTACCCTCGTGCTGTCGAGTTCGCTCCTAACTTCGCCTCTGATATTCTCAATGACTTCCTTTGCGACCTTGCTGTAGTTTCTACTCTTGTTCTTGTTATACTCGGCATCTATGCGGTCCTTAATGTCACTATAGGTTTCTGTTATCTCATTTACCCATGCTTCGGTACCGTATCTAGCTCCTCTTTCTTGCTGCCTCCAGCCTGCATGTCCTCCGGCTTTCACGTCTCTATAGTGGCTACCGTCTTTTATCTTTGTGCTTCTCTGCTTATGAGTTTCTAATGCCTGGTAGTCACGCTCTCTTGCAGGGCTTAGAAGGTCGTATTTCTGTCTAAGATCTGAATACTCCCTTGTAAGCTGTTGTCTGTATTCTTTCTTTTCGTTTTCAGGGATGAATGTATCGGAGAGGACGGAGAATATTTCCTCGGCATCGAGGAGGATATCCGCTCTCTCTTTATTGAGCTTTTCGAGTTTTTTTACTCTCTCTTCGTACTCTTCGCTCTTTTTCTCTAAAGACTCTACCTCTTTTGTCTTTTCTTTAATTTCCTTATCGAGGTCTTTAGTGTATGAGACAAGTTCCTTGTACTTCTTCTGGTCTTCGTCGTTACCGAACTTCGCTGTACCTGAGAGTATCTTCTGTCTCAGCCTCTCGTTGTTCACTTTCTTTGCAAGCTCTGCAAACTCCGTAACACTTGCTATATCAAGCTGTTCGCGTGACGGGATATCGAGTCCTTTGACTTCTGTTATAAGGGAATCGGGGAGCATGTCCTGTCTCTTCATGAGAAGGGCGAGGATGTTGCGGTAGAAGCGTGCGTTGTCTCCCAGTTCCTTCTGTGCCTTCTTGATTACAACGCTACTCATTTCGCTGTTATTAAGCGCCGCCTTCATCGCCCCGCCAAGTCCTCTGTCGGAGAGCTGCGCTGTTAGTCTCTCGTGTAGAGTCTGTCTGTAGGCGTCATCTATATAAGGCACTGTCAACGGTACGGACTCCCACCTGTTCCACTGTGCGTTGAACTGTTCCTCATAAATACGGTTGGTTGTCCTGGTATCATAGAGATAGGCTTCTCCCATAATTGCGAGATACTGTCTCAGCGTACTCTCATCCTTTATTGCAGACTTAAAGAGAGAGTCCTTCTGTATGTCTGTTCCTTCGTAAAAAATATCGGGAGAATTTCCTTCAACAAATAAGCTGTAGCTCGATTTGAGGTTCTGAACACCTCTGATAAGTCCAATCTCCTGGGATTCTACCGGCATTCTGTCAATGTCTTCCAGGCTTAGCTCTGTCTCTGGGAGAGATTCGGAGAGCTCCATTTCTCTTTGAAGTCTGTCTTCATCTGCGATCTCAAAGATGCTTTCCCAGTTATCGGGAAGAGAAGCCTCGATATAGAAAACATGTTCGGCTGTCTCTCTGTCGTATGATGAAAGATATTCGCCCCTCTCTGTCTCGTATTCTTCTCTTGCGAGAGCTTCAGCAGATTCGATATCGGAAATGTTGTCGATATCTTCAAGAAGTTTGTCCTGTGCAAGGATATTGCTGTTGACCTCTGCCCTATTTTGTGTAACATTTGAATTAGAGGAGCGATTTTCTATGGCTGTTAGATACTTTGATATCTGCGATACCGCATTCAAAAGAGACGAAGAGTCTTGGGAATTGTCCATATTAAGAGTTGCATCTGACGGAAGCGTGTATGAAGATAAACCAACAGAATATGAAGCATCGAAGTTTGACCGCAACTGGAGAGACAGTTCATTGATATCTAAAGAGACAGCATACAAGTTGGCTGCAAACCCTGCATTGTCATATTGACCGTCTCTTATTGCTTTGGCATTATCGTACGCCTTCTTAGACCATGCATCGAGGCTAAGGCTTAACTTCTTTATAGCATTCCAAGTATCAATACCATATAGACTCTGATAATTCTTGTAAACTTCTCTCTCTTCTTTCAGATACGGCTCAAGCTTTCTCGTTTCATCATAAATCTTATGACCAATGCCTTTATCTTTCATCCATGCTGTATTCTCATCAAGGATAATGAGCTCGCCTATAAATCCGTTTGAAGTTCTAAGATTAATCTTAAAGTCTTTGTATCCTGCAGGAGTGATACATACCTTTTTCTTAACTACCTTGTCTCCAAGTATATCCAGTGCTTTCTTGTAGGAGCTCTCCGCATTAGTGTAGGAATCTGTCATAAATGTTGAACCATTTACATCGATGACTCTTCCAACATCTCCTCCATAATCATTGATAGCTTTTTCTATGACCCTATCGAAGCCTTTAAGGTCTTTGCGGGAGAATGCCATATCATCAGCTATCCCGAGTTCTTTCTGCAAGGAATTGATGATATCTGTGAACTCTCCTCTAGCATTCTCTGCAAGGCTGTATAGTTCATGGACGTTTTCAGCATTAACTCTGATAGAATTTTCATCAATCTTAAGTCCGTTCTTATCCCTGTACGCTGTTAATGCATCTTCGGCTTCCTCGATAGTTTTATATTTGGGGCCTTGCTCTTTTTCTTCCTGGTAGAAGATGCTCGGGTTAGAAGAGGAGAAGTCTCCGTTGTTATCGGTCGCAGATTTAATCTGAGAAGAAAGAAAAGCGACATAGAAGCCTCTTGAAGAATCCATGTAGCCGTCAATTCCGTATGTTTTTATTTCGGCTTTTCTGACTTCTTCATAAAACTTTCTTTTGTCTATTTCCTCGTTTTTGAGATAATCCTTCAAGTCAAGAAGACCGTCAAGTACAGTCTGCGCTGTATCTTGGCCACTTATAGTATCTACAAATTCTGATACTTCATTGTAAAACTCATAGCCGTTTGACTTAAGATTATTCACGATAGAATTTACTTTTGCTCTTGAGTTCTTAATTGTGTCAGTATCACTTACAGGGTTCTGCAAACTAATGTAAGCGTCTATTTTTCTACTTCCATAAGTTTCTGCTATTTCTTCGTTCTTAGCAAAATAGAACCCCCAGCCATGTTCACCATGTTTAATCAAGCTGCCGTCAAACTCAGAGAAATCCATATTGTTTGTTCCATGATAAACAACAAGAGGCTCCCCATTCTCATCGACTACTTTACTGTCGCCAAACCACTGTCTGAAGGTCTCCGTCCTTGTCTGTTGCCACTGTGTTCTTGTGAGGCTTGTTTTGGAAGAATCGTATTTTGTCTCTTGAAAAAGCTTGACAGAAGCATTTTTCTCGGTGATATTATTACTAGGTTGGGGCAGGTCTCCCAGCCTGGCAAAGGGAACTTCGTTAGGAGTTCCATTTTTTATCTCATAGCAAACAAACTCTTTCCCGTCCAATGAGATAATGACCATTTTTCCGTCGTATTTATGGTTAGCAGTCTGACCGTTTATTGCATCATATATACTTCTCTTTTTCCCTTTATCGATAGTTTCATTGATACTCAGTCGCATATATACGACATCAGCTTTCTTGAGTCCGTCCTTAAGCTGATTCTTGAATTGAGAGTATGTTATAGACGTAAGTTCTTTAAACTCTGCTAAGTGTCCATTTATTATTGAGTCGGGCACTTTTCCGTTATATGTCTCACCTGCGATTACTATTTTTTCAGGGAGGACATAAATAAAGTAACCTTTTCCTGCGAGTGCCTCCGCTCCTCTCAGGTTTTTCTCAATTTTGTTCTTTAAATCACTATTTAATCGATTGTGGATATAATCTTCATAATAACTCTTGTATGCATATACGTTCCCGCTTGGAGTATCAGCTTTGGTGTAAAGACTCAAATCAGAATAATCGTTAAGAATGCCCTTTCTTATCTTCAAATACTTTTGCGGATCATACTTCTCTTTTTTATAAAGGATGTTGTCTTCCGTTTTCTCGCCTATCCCCTGGATCTCTCTGAATGCCTCCTGACTCTCGACTCTCTTTGTTTCGCTTGTCATATCCTCGAACCCCATAAGGGAGTCGTATGCTTTTGCTATGTTCTCATTAAGGGGGACTGTATCTTTGAGAGTTCCGTAAACCTTGTTCATGAACTGCGTAAGCTTCTCGAGGAGGTTTCTGATAGCCTGAGGAAGGGACTGCCGTATACTTCTCTCCGAGCGCCTGTATGCTTCGTAGAGCCGTGCAAGGTTTTCGTTCTGTCCCACGCTCCAGCTGTTGGCATTGCTGTTCTCTTTTATCTCCGAAAGAGAAGACATAATCTTGTTGATATCTGCATCTTCTCCCCAGACTGCAAGGTTGTTCTTGATGAAGGATTCAAGCTGTGAGCATGTTGCTTCATCCCTAAGAGAAGCGCGTATCTCATTCGATAGATTCTCCGCTTCCTTTGTTCTGATTACTGCTACTGCATGGAAAAGCTCGTGAACGAAGGTGGATGCATCTGTGTTCTGCCCTGCATATATGAGGGCCTTTGCTGTGTTTGTAGCGCCTCTGATTGTACTGATGTCGCGTCCTGTATTCTTCTCTGTTGCCGTCTCGTATTTGATTGTATTCGTGCCGATATCTGCAATAGATGTAAGGCGCGCTGCCATTGTCGCCTCTGCGTCGGAGAGATTGGGACTTGCCGTTTTAATCTGAGTTTTGAGGGACTGTATATCGCTATCGTTTCCACGGGTAATGGAAGAATATATAAGACCCTTTCCGTCCGGGTTGTTGTTTATAAGTTCTTCCTTAACACTCTGAAGGCCTTTTGTTGTAGGGTTCCATTCGACATTGGTTTCTGTAGACAAAGTATTTGCTACGGCGTCTCTTACCATTTCTGAGCGGATATTCTCATAGCCGCTGCGGACTCTCACGCTCTCGACTGTCTGTGTGTCTCCGTCCGATTTAATGGTAACAATACCGTACACTGAGTGGTCTTCGGGATTGCCGTACCATACTGTCTGAGCACCGTTTTTGTTGTCTGTCGTTACTTCACTGTAAAGCGCGTTATCATCTGTCCTGTAGACACTGCCGTCAGGAACAATACTTGTCTCCTCTCCCGATTCTGCGTCAACAGTAGAGAAAAGTTCTTTTGAAGCTACTTCCTCGCTCTCGAGGACTGTTCCTGAAAACTCTTTCTGGAGGTATTCCTTTCTTGCCGTCTCCTTCGCTTCCTTCTGTTCCTGGCTGGCCTTCCAGATCATAGTGCGGGCTGTATCAAAATCTTCATCCGAAATGCTTTCCGGCTTCATATCTTTTGTCGCATTCTCGAACTCCGACATAGTCTCTGACGCGTTGGCCGTACGACGTAGATTAAAGGCTGTGGCGTAATCGTTTCTAATTGTTGCAGGAACTGATGATGCTCCATATATCGCTCCTACGATAAGGCCTTCTTTCATGCTTTCGAGCATTTCACCTTTACGCTCCGACCACGTCTTTTCATCGATGATTCCGTTCGAGTTCTTGTATATAATAGATCCGATTTCTCCAAGCCAATACTCTGGTAGTTCATTGAAGACGGCTTCATCTACGGCTCCTGTCGCCCACTGCCATACGGCATCGGCTACTGCCGAAGACATGCCCTTACGGCTGATTTCAGCTATTGAATTAACACCAATAGTGCGGATAGTCTTCCCTGAGATTGCTCCAAGAACTCTTGATGAAGCACCGTCAAGAAGAGTTTCTATTAAAGCCGTTCCAAGGCCCTCTATCGTCGCCTGTACTCTTGCCTGACTCTTATTCTTGATGCCCTTATATTGCTCATCATGAGTGTACTTATAGTACGCTTCTCCTGCGGCCCATTCATACATGCGCTTGCCCGAGAAGATCATACTCGTTGCTGTTGAAAGAATCTTTGTACCGGAGAGTATAGCAGGGGCATATATACCGCTCATCGATGCAGCATATGTTCCTACTGCGTCTATTACCTTTGATGCCACTGTGCCTTCGACTGCCGGCTGTACCATGTAAGCAAAGTTCTCAAGCACTGCTGTTGTGAGATTGTCCCACCATGAGATAGGAATAGACGAGGAATTGCTATCAAGAACTCCTTGTTTCAGTTCTATCTGTTTTTCCAGGGCTGCTGCCTTCTCTTCGTCCCCGTTGGTGTCGGCTATCATGTACTCATACTGAAGCGACATAATATCGTTACGTGTCCAGCCGTTTTTCCACTTCTGCGCGAGAGTTATGTTCTTCGGGTCATAGACGTCTCCTGTATAGAACTCTGAGAGCTCGTCAAGATGATCGTACGCAAGCTGTGTATCTATTCCGAGCTTATCGGCGAATCCTTTTGCTGCTATAAACCTCGATGCCGTCTCTTCCGGGTTAGAAGATATCCTTACAAGGTTTGTGAACGTCTCAGCGTCTTTAGAGTTCCATTCATAGTTGTCGCCGAGCCATACTCTCTGAAGATTAAGGACTCTGTTATAGAGGTCCTGAAGCTCCGAGTTTGAACTTGTTCCTATATCCGATACTTCAACATTCTTCCCGTTGTCGAGAGTTCTCTCTGAAGGATTTGCAACCTCTGGTGAAGAGTTGAGGCCTTGATTGAGTATAGTGTCAACACGGTCTTTTTTTGTCTCTCCCTCATCCAGGGGAGTGTTGTTAGCGTTATAAAGACTGATTGCATTAGAGTTTATCTGTCTGCTCTTTGCCGAGGACCCGCTTAACATCTGATAAATATCGCCTGTTGAACCTAAAACATTACCCATTCTATATCTTTCCCTTTCGTCTTAATGTTGAGAGCGAACTTACTATGTTATTCAGACACTGCTTGAATGAAATTCCCTGCGCTCCGAACTCAAGCTCCCTCCTCTCATAGGCTTCCTGAAGCTCTTTTGCTGCTGCTTCTATGTCGTCGACCGTCTTGAGATAGTCTGAAATCTGCCTTGCTGTGAGGGACTGCCCTTTGTGCTCGTCTATCCATGATTTGGTTGTTACTGTCGAAGCCTGGGCTTCTGTCTCTTCTTTTCTGCTTTCAAAATAAGCATTGACTGTCTGTACTGTACCTGAGTCTTCTTCCTCTATCACACTCGAATAATCTTCGCTCCAGCCTTTTTTCTTACGGATTTCTTCTGCGTAGTAGTTGATGTACGTTGTCGCATTACCGCCTGTCTTCTCATCGAGGAAGTACTGTGTCTCTGCGCCCTTATTTAAGTCCCTAACGGCTTTCTCAAACTCTTCTCTATTATCAATTGTGCTTAAGAAATTCTTAACGTCCCCGATACTTGCTTTCGGATGCTCGTTCATGAACATAACAGCGCTGCTCTTAGATTCGGCGTTTTCTGTTGTAGTCTCTACGGAAGATGTTGGGTCGTTTACCTGTGAGCTTGATTGATTCGTGATTTCCTTAACCACAACTTCACTGCTCTTTGCTATCTGCGCTGCCATAGAAGCTCTGTCTGTTGTAACTTTAAGGCCTGTCTCCTTCCATACTATGTTGGGAGTTGTCCCGTCGTAGTACTGTATCGTGCCGTCTTTGAATCTATACATTGTAAGTCCGACCTCGACTACAGGGGACATGATAGGACGACCGTCTGCATCAGTATCGCAATAGACTTTCATTAAGCCGTCTTCTGCGCCCGTGAGCCAGGTTATCTGCGACTTAGCAAGTGTTGCCATGTACTGCCATGTCCCTTCTACGTTCTCATTTGCAAACGTGTAGCTGTCCTCGCCTTTTGCTGCCTTGTATTCGTACTGACCTGTCGTTGCGTTATAGCCGAAAGAAGATTCCCATTTAACAAAGTATGTACCAGGAGAATATGTACCGTCCTTCTCATTTCCGTAGCTCATTGCTACGATTTCATTAAAGTCATCTACACGACGATTCATGGTAGTATTGCTCTTCGGAATATAGTCGCCGTCTAATACTTTGTCGTAATTCTTTGTCTGAAGCCATGCGTAGTCCTCTGCTTTCTTCTGCGCCCATGCGGCGAACTCTCCGTCCGTCATTGTTGCGCCGTGTTCTCTGACATAATTTGCAAATTCTCCTGTAAGAGCTGTCTTTGCGTCGTAAAGCCTCTTAGCATCGTCGGGAGTCATCTGGGTAGATGTGATATTAAGTCCGAGACATGTTTTAAGATAATCAAGGGCGGCTGATGCTTCATCTTTGTAGCGTGCAGGGATATAGTCATCGACTATCTTCTGCACTGCACTTATTGCTGCTCCTGTTGTGCTTGCCCGCCATGTAGAAGCGCTCTGATATCCACCTTCTATGAACTGAGAATTGAAGCTTTCTGCAGCAGCGAGCTGTGCCGCAGCGTATGTCTCTCCATTGCACTGCCCCGCTTCGAATGATGCAAGATTGGCAGCGCTCACCTTCTCGTATGCAGCAAATATCTTGCCATTAGCTGTGTCTATGCTTGATGCGCTCATTGTGGCTTCGTTTGTGCTGCCGGCGCTTGCTGCAAGTGTGGACTGCGCTGACGTTATAGCTTTTCCGTAAGTGGTTGTGATAGTGTTCTTTGTTGACTCGATGCCATAGAAGTAATCGTTCCATGATCCTTCATTAAGCTCGTCATATGTGCCGATTAACTTTGTTAAGCCTGTTTCGCTGTCTGATGATAGCTGGTTATTGAACATGGATGTCACAAGTCCTATCTGCTTATTCTCTGCTGCATCTCTTGCTGCGCTTCTGATAGCAGCGCTCTGCGAAGAAAACTGCGACTCCAGGGCAGAATAGACTTTCTCGGGTGTTGCAGAAGAATTGACGATAGCGTCTTCCATTGCTCCTGTAGCAAGTTCCTCTGCTGCGCTCTTTGCTTGCGCAACTGACGTTGACGCTCTGCTGAACATTTTCTGCTTCTCTGCTGTGGTGTAATAGCCTCTGCTGTCAATATAATCGAGCGCTGCCTGTAAGCCTTGCGTGCGTGCTATGTTTGCTGCTATCTGGGTGTCCCCTTCTTGCTGAACTTCAAGAAGATAAGAAGTAGTCTGTGCTGATTTTGACTCATTACTCCAGTCTGAACGGCTGTTGATTGCTTTAACACCCTGAATAGTTGCTGTTGTGTTCCATGCATCAACATCTCCTCTTGCTTGTACGTATGACTGAATATCGGCAGACTTGGCAAGTTCAAGATTTGTCGCAAAGTTCGTATTAAGGTCTGAGTAGTACTTCTCAACAAGAGAGCTGTTCGCGCTTGTTTTGAGAGCTTCGTAGCTGAGGTCGAAAGATTTGAGGGCATTCTCTTTTATAGATGCCATGTAGTTACCACTCCCGATCCTCTCTCTCGATGCGCTGTACCACTCTTCCACCTCAGGTGCCATAACGAGCTCCATTTCTCCTGTAGCAGGATTGGTGCCGAAGTAAGTCTTACCACTTGCTATGGAGTTCTGAAGGAGGCGCTGCCCCTCCTGGAGGGATGTGGAGATATCATTCTGTACTGCTGTGCTCTGCGATTGTTGAACGACGTCGTGTATGTTGCTTGCGAACGAAATAGCCGTGTCTGCTAATTTGAGAACGGTATTAGCTGCGTTATAATTTCTCTGGCTGTTTATCTGCCTCTGCTGCAAGTCTGATATTTGTTCGTTATAGTACAATTGCTGTGCACTCTGATAGGATGAACCAAGGGCGCTGTTGGCGTTCTGCTTCCGTGCTAAGGCATTCTGATAAGCTGAATTATCTTTTACTACATTCTTCATTACGTTGTCCTTTTTTTCTTCTTTTCTTCTTCGGATTTCTTCTGGGCATCGAGTTGTTTCTGGTAGTATTCTGTCTGGCTCTTTCCTCTCTCATTTGCCGCCTGGCTATTCTTCTGCGCCTGCTGCTGTTTGTATTCGTCGGAGTTCTTCGTCCGTTCTGTAAGAGCCTTTCCTTTCTCGTTATCTCTTTCTGCAGTCTTCTCCGAATTACTGATTGTTTTTGTACTCTCCTCTTCTCTGTCTCGACTCGAAGAGCTCTCGGAAGATGCTTTAGCACTCTCTTTCGTTTTTTTCTCTGCTGCCGCCTTCTCTTCGGCTACTATCTCGTTAATAGTCTCAGTGGCGTTATAGCTAGCAGATTCTCCTGTATGCTTCTCGACGAGCTTGTTGGCTACATCAAGGCGCTCTGCATCGGATTCGAGTTTCGTCTTGTCCGTATCATTAGCTCTGGTCTCCATTGCTTTTTTGAGTGCTGTTACGGCGTTGGTCTGCTCATTTCTGATAGCCTGCTTGTATGTTTCGATTGCTTCCCTGTTGAGCTCGATTGCTTTAGTTCTGTCGCCTATTGTTGTCTCGTACTGTTTCGACATGGTTTCGTATGTATCGAGCTGTTTTGTTATATTGCCACTGGCCGTCTCGATAGCTGTAGAATACTCTTCAAGCTGCAGAGCTATGCTTTTCTGCATGTTAGTATAGCTCACGAGGAAGGAGCCGTCTGATAGGCTTATTCCTTCTCCGTCGGAATTAAACATCATGTCATTTCCGATAAGATCCCTTATCCTCTGGTTTTGGATAAGCTGTGCTGCACTGTAAGCTCCTTCGAGCTGTCCGGATCCTGATGCTGCTACATTGAGGAGAGACTGTTGTTTGAGCTTATCTACATACTCGTTGTAAGCTGCAGTATAAGCCGATTGCTTTTCTTCAGTAGAGGATATAATGTAAGCCGATTTGGCATTTTCTGCGGACCTCTTGCTTCCTTCAAGTTCCCTCATCTCGATGCCGAGTGTCGTGTCGGATCTGTCTCCAGAAAGCATCTTACGGTAGTTCTCGAGCCATTCATTCGACACATCTATTTCGGACTGATACTTTTCACTCTCGCTTTCTGCGGACTGTATATTGTGAAGAGTGTTTTCAATGGTTGTAATACTTGCATTAAGTTCTTCGGTGCTTGCATTGTAAGAGTTTATTCTATTCGACTCTTCCTGCTGTGAGATAGATTCTTCCTGGTAAGAAGAAGATATTCCGATACCGACTACGCTTGTAAATAATGATGCAATTCCTATAGCTATTAACCAGCCCATGTGTTAACTCTCCTTTATCGCTCTTGTGGCAATGATAGCTGAAACGGCAAATGGAAGAGGTTCTCTCTGCACAACGGCTATCCTG
The DNA here is from genome assembly GCA_963628185.1 of Waltera intestinalis. GTDB lineage: Bacteria > Bacteroidota > Bacteroidia > Bacteroidales > Bacteroidaceae > Prevotella. The sequence continues at coordinate 21,746 of CAVGEN010000093.1, forward strand.
TCGTCGTCGATTGTCGGTGTTGTGAACTGTATGTCGATATCGCCTGTATAGAGCTTTATGTCTTCATCGTATTTGGTCTTGTTGAAAATCTTATAGAACGGGACCTTTGCGTAATTGAGAGGCTTACGCACGTACGGTGCAGCTGTACTCTCGTCGTGTTCTATATCGTTCTCGATGTCTCCGAGTAATGGAGGAGATATCCACCCTGCGTCAAAGCCTGGAAAGAGGAATACTTCTCCTCCTGCCGATGAATAAAGTCTCAACACAACTTTCTTTACTGCTCGCTTTGCGCCTTGGCTTGTACCGTTAGCAGGAAGCTCTGCTCTCATGGTGCATATCCCAAACGTATAACTCTCTCCGATATACCATGTCGTGTCACTGCTACCATGAGAGACTACTGTTCCGTACAACTTCGACGGATATACTATGTCGTATACGGCCGGTGTCTTCTGATGCTTAGAGAGATTGCGTGAGTAGTATCCGGCGAGTGTTGTCTTTACAAGATATGTCGTGTCGTGAGTGTATGGATACTCTGTTGTATATCCGGTCTTTGCCGTTCCTGTTATGGTCTTCTCTGTTGTAGTTATCTCTTCATTCTTGTCGAGCATAGGAAAGCGCCATAACTGTGCTGCTGGCACATCAACAAGCTCCTCGAGAACGCAGTATCCGTCGAACTCTCTTATATCGCTGTCTGCAATAGGCTCTGCCATATGTCCGGTTATGATTGCAAGAGATAGAAGTCTTGTCTCCGGATTAAGTGGGAGCACAGCAACAGAAAGAGGTTTGAAGTTTGAAAACACAATACGCGACCATGCTACAAGACTGCTTCCGGGAGCGAAGTGACAACATAGAAGCTCTCCGTCATATGTTTGTACAAATATCTTTGGGACTTCTCCGTCGATTGATGTAATCCCCATTATCCCAAGAGGCTTTGTTGCGCTGCTGTCGTAACTGCCACAGAGAGGTTCTATATATTGCGACACTGCGCCCGATATCGCTCCACCAGTGAAGGAGTTGTACTGCTGAGAGAAAGCGAGTGCGTCAACTGTTTTGCCGTCGTAGCTTACAAAGAGAAGATACGAGCCTAGACTTGTTACAAGATTCTTCCTCGCTCCCATACTCGATTCCCTTGTGAAGTTGAGAGGGTTGTCAGTAGATGATGTGATACTCTTCTGCGTGCATGCATAAACGCCGTTGCTTGTTCCTAGCATTAACCCCTGAAACTCATAGAGCCATGAAAGCGTTGCTCCTTGTGTATCTGAGTTCTTGTACTGACATGCAAGGTCTGCAAGGTCCTGCATATCCCAGGAGAGTTCTTCTGTTGTTATATTCTTCTTCCCAATCTCATACGTGAGGGTAAAGTCGTTGTATCTGTATGTCTTATTTCCTGTGTCGTATGAACGTGAGCACCATATCTTTGTTGGTTCATTCTTTGTTCCTCCGACGAACCACCGTCCGTCATAGAAACACTGTATCGAGGGGTAGTTGTTTTCGCTGTCAAACTTCATGACAGTCGTCTTTATTGCACCTTCTGTAAGCTCGGGAGAAAGTGCATCGACAAATGTTATTTTACTTATTGAAAGTTTACTGTTTGTGCTGTCCCATGCTATCACCTGCGGGGCGATATCGGGATGTACGATGTAGATCTTTCCGTCCTGGGAACATGCAGACAAGTTTTCTATGTCATCGTAGTATGTCGCGCCGGTATTTCGTGTTACAGTCGTGAGAGTTGTTCCGTTCTGACAGTAGGAGATATAACCTTTGCCGAAGACGACGATAAACATCTTCTCCCCGTCTAGGAAGCTGACGATCTTCGGATTATATGCTTCTGCGTTGTCGTCCTCGAACCTGTCTATAAGCCTTGTCCCGTTTCTCTTGTAGACTCCGCCCTGCGGTGTAAAGAAAGCGTTCTCTGCTATCTCAAGTCCTTTCGAGTACATATCTGTACCGACAAGTCCACTTGCAAGGGGAGAGAGGATTCCGGATGTAAACTGGCTCTGTATTGTGCGATAATCCATTTCTACGCGCTCCTTCCTACTCTACCCACGACTCTACTGTCCGGTAGCTTTCCTGGTTGCTTGGCGCCTCTCTAAGCACTAAGCACTGACTGACCATGTTTGAGTATTCATTCTTAAGTGAAGAAGCAAGTGAAGCATCGTGCGAGATTGACGAAGCAAGACGCGATGCAAGAAGCGTAGTAAGAAGAGTTCTTGCGTAGTACGGCATATCATTAGGCGTAGTTGGTCTCTTTACATATCTGATAACGATAGAGTCTGCATTAGAGAGGATAGCGCCTCTGACTCTTCTCCATTCTGTTCCTTCGGGGTCGGGGAATACTTCTCGGACACACGCGAGTTTGTTCGGAAGCGAGAAAGAATACAGAAACTTATCTCTTGTCGTTGCGCTCTTGAATGTGCCGTCTTTAGGGAGTTCTGCAAATATGGAGATATCATCAAGGGGAAGAGTAGCGTACACTTCATCGAGTGCTGAAGGAAGGAGAATTGATATGTAGCTCGCTTCGAGCGAACCGTCATTGATTGACTGCAAGAGATTAGCAGATATCTCGGCAAGTGCACTGTTTGCTATTTTTAACCAACCGTCTGTTTCGAGATTGATGTCCATTGCTCCGTCTCCTTTATACGTTTCGACCATTCTTTAGATACAATGCCCCTGATAGTCAGTCAGGGGCGTATGGTCTTGGTCAAATTATCATATGTAAATTTGTAGGCTTACCCTGTGCCCCTTATGCCCTGGGTTCGCCGAGTTCGATACAGATATCCATTTTGCCGCTTGTTGCGCTTGCGCTTCCGCCTGCTCTGAGATAGGTTCCGAGAGTTGCTGGGATTGCAAGTTCAACAATATCGCCGACTGCCATATCAACAGCTGTAGGTGCCTGTGCGACAATATCTGTAGGAGAAGCAGATGCTCCTGAATAGAGCGCTGCCCTGAATCCTGTCACTGCTGCCTTTGCTGTAAACACTGCCTTGGCCGGTGTACCTGCAAAATACTGAGGAGTATCGAGCTTGATAACGTTGGGTGCATATGTTGCAGCAGAAGAAGAAGCGAATGAGGAGATTTCACCGAAGTTCAAATAAGCATTAGTCATACCTTTACCTCCTTACCTTACGAGAGTTTCGCTTCAGTGGACTTAATTGCATCCATTGGAAGAATAGGAACGCCGAGGAAGTGAGCTACTGGTCCGTAGTTCTCGATGTCGATGTACTGTGTGTTGAGAGCCTTGTTGAGAATCATAATCTCGATAATGCTCTGAACGTCAGAGTTGACATAGAGGAATGCCTGGCGGCCCTTGTTCGGGAGCTTGTTCTTCGCTTTGATGAAGTTCTCGAAGAGAGAAGTAACGCTTGTTGCTGTCGGGTCGATATTTGCAAAGCGCTGAAGAGCGTTCTCTTGGCGGACTGAAATACCGAATGCGATAGCGAACTTAGTGACCCAGCCCCAGTAGTGTCCGGAACCGTCTGCACTTTCGCACTTCTGTCTTCCCATATCCTCGTGTGAAAGTCCCGGCATCGTGCCCTTTGCATATCTCATAGAGAAAGCTGTCTCTCCCATTTCGATAAGCCATGCGGATGTGAGCTTGTTGTTGGTAGTTCCTCCGCAGTTGTAGCAGTAGTCACCGATCTTCGCACGTCTCGATGCGAGTCCTCTGAAGTTTTCAGTAGCCTTACTCGGGTCGGTGTAGAGAAGTGCATCGTTATACCCGTTGGTAATGCCCTGCATATTCATGAGGTCTTCTGTGAATCTTACCTGTGCAGGATTGTCTGCACCTTTGAGAACGAGTTCATCTACCTCGCTCTCTGCTTCGTAAGATACGATAGGCTCACTGATTTTGTGAGTAATTGAGTTGGTCTGCTTAATCGCCTCATATGCGCCTCTGAAACTACCGGAGCCGAGCTTATCAGCTACGAGAGTGTCATGATAGGAATTGTGCGATGAGGGCAATACAGCAGCAGTCCTTAGAAGGTCGTTGTTCTGAATGAGAGCACCGAGAAGTGATTCTGCGGTTGTGAACTTTTCTCTCTTGAACGCCTCGACCAGATCTAAGTGGTTAGTTGAGAATGTTGCCATAAAATAAGGCCTCCTCTTTAGTTTCCGTTACACTTAGCTTTTGTCTTAGAAGCTTCGTGTACGGTCCCCTCCGAAGAGGTCTCTTCTTACTGGCTTATCCCTCGACTCTCATCAAGGTATAGAACGGTTAAATGTAACAATAGTCGGCTTCAACGAAGCTCAGCTATATGTTTAACGCACTTTTTCATTTCTGTCGAACACGCGCGTTAATCAAGAATTTTCAACCTTGTAGTAGTCGTTAAATGCCTTGCCATAAAACGTCTCTGCAGTGATATTCTTCTCGTCTATCTGCTGTTTTTCTGTCTGTGTTTCTGCTCCACCTTCCGGTTGTGTTGTCTGTTCTTTACTGTCGTCGTTACTGATGTTTACGAGATTATCAAAAATACCTGGCATAATGTGTCTCCTTATTTCTTGTATGCATCGTTGAAAGCGTTGCCGTAAAAATCTGACGGCGCTTCATTCATTCCTGTAGTGCGTTTCTCGCTCTTTGGTGTTGTTGTTGGAAGATTGCTCTGTGGGGCTGCACCTGTATGCTTACGTGCATATGCTGCTATCCCTTTTACGAAAGCGGGGTCGTAGCTAAGGCCTCTGTCATTGAGATAATCCTTGAGTCCGGATTCGTTCATAAAATGCTCATAGCTTGCCTTATCCCTCTCTGCAGTACTTTTTCTATCTGCTTCGTTGGCGATGTCGCTGTAGCTTGCCGTGAGCGTTGTATCAAAGGTTTTGATTGCTGTCTCCCTCTGCGCCTTCATGTTCTCTGCTGCTATCTTTGCTGTTTTAAGCATCACGACTCCAATTGCCTCTGCCTGTTTATTAGAAAGCATAGCGCCGTATGCTGTCTCACGGATCATCTTCTTTGTTGCGTCGTCTAGTTTAGAGTCTTTAAGAGTCGAGAGTGTGTAGCCGTCTGCCGTCTCCGGGATTCCGAGAGCGCCTTTGAACGTTTTAAGTCCTTCTGTGTCATCTGCCTTTGGTACTACGATACTATCTTTATATTTCTCCTTCATGGACTCAAAGTCCTTGCTCTGTGCGATATATGCGTCTGCGAGGTCGTCTATCTTCTGATACTTGTAGAGACCCTTGTATGAATCACTGTCTGCTTTCTCGGGCGTTATCTGCGCAAAGTACTTCGGCTTCTCGTACTGTGTCTCTTGTTTTGTCGCTGTGTCGGGAGTACCGCCCTCTCCACCTTTGGTTGCCGGAGCTCCTCCGTCTGTTCCTGCTCCTTCTGTGCCTCCGTCGGCAGCAAGAAGAACATTAATGAATTTGTATCTGAATATCATTGTCTACCTCCTTATACCTCGAAAAGCTCTTCCGGCTCATCCTTCTTAGGCTGTGCGTTATGGATCATAAGCTCTACATAGTCCTCGACGTTATCGCCGTCATAGATGTTGGCACGTGCAAGTATAGTGTTTGCTACTGCCAGGAGCTTCGGGTCCATGTACTGTGGTTGATTCGAGAAGTATCCCAGGAGACTGAGGATGTCGGAGAGAACTGTTACTCCGTCCTCCGTGCTGAATACTCTCTGATACTTGATACTCATTTCTCTGGGAGTGAGTACCTTCTTCTTTCTTTCACTCATATAAACCTCCGTGTGTGAGTGTTATCACTTAAGTTTCAGATTGCTGTACTTGTTGTTCTGCTGGTTAGCTGCTGCACTTCCCTGTTCAGGCGCTTTCGTTGCTGCTGCATATTCTCTCGTGTCTGCGTCCTGCTGTTGTATAGCAGACTGACGCGCCGCTATCTCGGCCTCCATTTGTTGCTGGGCCTGTATCATCTGCTCTGCTGCCTCTTTGTCTCTTATAATTCTCACGTCGGCGTTAGTCGCTTCTCTGAGCACTGTGACATAGTTGCCAAAGTCAATGTAATTCACAAGAGAAGGGTCTATCTTTAAGAACGGAATGACATTGTTCATAACAGTCGTTGTTGGTTCAAGTGATACGGCTTGCTTCTGAAGGATGTAAAGAGGGGACACAAAATCAACCTGGAGAGTCTTGTAGTCGATATCATATCCGTCATCGAAGTATCCAAGCTCTCCCATTGTGTTCCATGTCCAGTCTATGACGGGTTCGAAGAAGCCGGTACGGAGAGAGTCGAGGAAGTGCGTCATCATCTTAAGCTGTTCGTTCTGTAGTCCTTGTGCAAGTGTTGCCGTGTTCACGTTGCCGGAGTACTGACTAAGCATAAGGAAGTAATCAACGAAGTAATCACTCTTCGCAAGTTGTCTCCTGTCTGCTATGGCTGTTGTAGTCCAGGAGAGGTCCTGCCCGAGTTCGAGAGGACTCATGCTCGCGCCTGCAGGGATATCGATAAAGGCAGCAGGTGCTATTTTGGCCGTAAATCCTGTGCTCTTCATGATAGCAGGAGAAGCAGCATACTGCGATGCTATGAGAAGGTCCTTGCTCATGCGCTGCAGACACTGTGAGTTATTGAACTCCCTAAAGCCCGGACTTCCGACTCCCCATGCCGTTCCGTCGTCAAGCTTAGAGAAAGTACATACGCAGAAGCGCTGACGGGTAGATCCTCCCTCGAAGACTACCTTCTGCTCCTGGCTGTCCCAGATGATATCTAAGTGTTCCCACTCGCCTTTAGATCCGATATCGAAGCCGAAGCGGTCACGTGGACACAAGAGTTCCCAGAACTGGAAGCTCTTACTCTCGTCGACGTCGTCTCCGGACATGTAGGAAGGAAGATTCTCTTTACCAAATAACTGCTGCGCTTCGTAGCGGGTAAGCCATAAGGAACGGAATATCGTGTCGCAACATCCCTTGAGTCTGTTCCATAGAGGGATACACTGATAGTTCGGGACCTGTTCGTATGTGATACGGTTATCCTGCGTTACGTTGAAAAACATAACGAAGGCCGAGAGGTCTCCGAAGGCCTTGAAGCATGAGTATATCGGGTTGTAAAAACCACACTGTGCCATAACCTGGTACATACGTCTCGCTCTTGCCTGCAAAACTTCTCTGAGGTCGACAGTCTGCTCTTCGCTCATGCTGTAGCTCTTCTCGGGCTCGAGAGAGAAGAACGCGCTCTGAGAAGAACATACGTAACCCTGTAATCCCATAGCAAAGACGCTGGAATAACTGAGGATAGTGCTGTCGTATATCTGATTCTCTGCAGGGCCCGTCGACGGTGTGGGCTCGCTGTCGATATTCATATCACCATACCACGGGTCGATAGTCTCTGCCACCTCCTTCCATACCTGTAGATAGACTGCGTCTCTCGTCTTCTGCGACTTTCTGATTCTTTCAAGTTTAGTGATTGTGTCTTTCTTTACTGCCATAGTTTATAAATCTCCAAACGGGTTTTGTTGATATGTAGACTTCTCGACGTGTAAGCGTCTGTTTACTCTTGTTACGTGGTCGCCGTACCATACTGCCATGGCGTCGGCTACGATGATATCGTCGTGTATCTCGTCCTGGGCGTTGCCGAACTTAACATACTTTGTCTTCTCGTTGATACGGCCGACGAAGTTCTGATACTGATCTATTTCTTGCTGTTTGTACGGTACGTCCGAGGCTCTTATCATCCTGCCCTGTTCCATAGCGACGACAAGTGCTCCGACAAGATCTGACTTAGGAACGCCGTAGCCCTGCACTAGACCAAACTTGCTCGACTTAGATCGTGCTCCCGATTGTACTGACACGCTCTCTCCAGATGTGAACACTATCTTCAAGGGGTCAAGCCCTGCTTCATCATAGAGGTCAAACACTGGACCTCCGACTCCTGTTCCGTCGATAACGAGAGCGCAATCATGCGTTACGTTAACTGCCTGCATGAGCTCTCTTGTGTACTCTGCAAGTTCTGTGTACTTAAGTCTTACCATGTCCTGAAAGACTTTCTCTTGGTAGTAAAAGATTCTTCCTGTTGAACTTCCTTCTACAAGCCGCGGGGAAACACGATGTACAACAGTCGTCGTATAGTCAACGTTCTTCGCGATATCCTGTGCGACTATAAACTGCACTGCGGGGAGCTCTATCTGCGTAGGCCCTCCGAACTGTGAGAATGCAAATGGATTCATCCTTGTGCCCATTAGAAGTACTTCCCTCCTATTCTCTGCGGAGTGAGTGCTGATAATGCGCTCTCTGCCGTAACAGCCTCTGATGTAGCTCTGTTCATCCAGGGCGTTCCCTTATCCTCGAAGTATCTCTTAAGGTCTGCATCTCTGAATACCTGTCCACTGATTTCAACGAAGTTACAACAAAACTCCTGTTGATACTGTGTCTCTCCGATGTCTTCGAGTATTTCCTGTTGTCCCTCAAGCGATGCATGGTTAGGGGAGTATAGTCCGATAATGCCGTCCTCTGCACACTTCTTACTGAAATCTGCCTCGGGCTCTGCATCTATGAGACGAAGGCTGTTGAACGGGTCAACGCTGTAGGGAGTTCGAACGAAGATCTTCTGCCACCTTGTCGAGCTTCGTGTCCACGTATCGTAGAAGAATCCTGCACGGCCGAACGGAGTTGAAAGCATAAACACTTTGCCTTGCAAATTATTGTTCATCATAGGGACTACACCGGACTTGTATACGACGTCGGGAATACGGCTTGCCTCATCAAGTACTACAGTGCGGGGCCGAGAGTATCCTCTCGCCCCTCTGTCTGTTGCGACCACGACGATGATACGGGAGCCGTTATCGAGCGCGATGATATCGGAGCCGTCACGCTTAAGAGGTGGATATGTCGGGTCGTGCGCTATGAAGTCTTTGATTTTAAGGATGTCTTCCTTCGCCTGGTCTTCCGTCGGCGCTATAACGATGTTAAGGCTGCCTTTCTGATACTTGGCCGTGTGACACGGAATAGAAGAGACGATTGTGCTCTTCCCTGCCTGTCGGGAACAGAGGAGTATGATTCTGTTGGCGCTTGTTGAAGCTACTATGCGTTGCCACTTAAAAGCATTGAAGCCTATGCTCTCCAGGTATACTGAAGGAGATGTAGCCTTTGCTGTTTCATAGTAGTCATAGCAAGCTTTCGATGTAATCACGCCTGTATTTCTCCTGTTCTCGCCTCAAGCTGTTTTTTGAGTTCATTATCCCCCTCTGCTGCTGCGTCTAAAAGCGCATTAACAAAGGCATCCAGCGCCTCGGGGTACGGCGCCAGAGCCTCACGTGCTATGTTTGCTATATCCTCCACTGTTCCACTTGCTCCTGCATTGATAGTAATGTTGTTGTCTTCTGTGATGTAGCCTCTCGCCTTGCACAGGAGTTCGAGCTGTCTATTGAGAACGTCTGCTGTCTTGAGAAGAGTAATTCTGGGGTCCTGCCCTTCGACATATGCTCCTTTGACTGTGTAGCCTCTACCTTTTTCTGTCTGGTCGAGTAAGCTCTGTAGCTTTGCGATATGACTCTTTTGAGTCTCCTTGTCGTAGTATTTGACTTTGATCTCTTCAGCTCTAGGGTAGTAGCAAATGTGCCCCGGGCGCTCCGGGTCTTCTAGGACAGTGACGATAGACGACTTCAGATCTTCCACTGTGTCCATGTACTCGTTGATTCTTCCTACAAGACCGTCGACCGTTTCAAGCTGGGCATGCCTTAACATCTCGGACATACGCTCGTTTCTGTATCGACGAACGTTATCCGTATTTAAGTTTGCGTACTTCTTTGCAATTGATGCGTTAGGAACACCTTGTAATATGTCTCTTTCTATGGATGTCTTCTGCGGATGCAGCTCAACGCTGTAGTGTCTTCCCATTACAAAGGCCTCCACCTTGTTGTCCTGTCAATTATCGAGAAGTATTCAACATCTCTCACCTTGAGAGATTTCACTCCTGCGTAGGAAAGATAGTAGTCACCCTTCTCATAGATCACCTGGGCAAGAACTCTCTTCCCTCGTGCGTCGATAATAGATACCCTGTCGGAGATAGCCTTACTGTGCCGTGATTCTTCGGCAGCTCTCCTCGGGTTCGTGTAATAATCTGCCATATTGCCATTGTGCAACAGACTTTAAGATTTGTCGCACACCTGCGTTAATCAGGAAACCTGCGCGTTATTACGCAAAAAACAGCCCCGCCGTGGTTAAACAGGACTGTTTATTTTTTCATTTCACTTCGATAAAAAGGGTAGCTTTGAGAATGCCGTGCTCATCGGGTACGAAGTCGTAGTAGTAAGGAGAGTCATAGGGCGTGTCGAAGGTGATACTGTCACGGCCACGGTAATTCAAGGGCAGTCCACTTGCAAGACAGTTCTTGATAGCGTTGACTGATACCTTGTGTGCTTCGGCTGCTTCAGTAAGAGACGAGTATGTGGTTGTATACTCGCCGTTGGTGTACTCGTTGATATCGAGTCCTCCATTGACACGCGCCTTGTAGATCTTAGCTCTTGTTACGCTCTCCTTCTCTCCCATACCTGTTCTCCTTGTGTATCTTCTCAACAGTATTCTCGAACATAACTCTTTCTCTGAGTTCCTTATATGCTCTCTTCGTGTAGTCTATCCGAAGCATAATCCGTTCGATGTAGCTCTGGTGAGAGTCCTTAGCAGATAGACCCTGTACACGATGCAGCATGTTTTCTAAGTGCACGAGCTCTTTTGATATTGCTTTGAGTATGTACCCCCCGCTATGGTCTTGCATCTGATTCGTGCTGTTGGACATTATCGACCTCCTTAACTCTTGCTCTTAATGCATCGAGCTCTCTCCTTGTGTTCTTCTCGAGTTGTTCCTGTCTGAACTTCAGTCTCTCCTGATCTCTGATCTGGGCTACTGTTAGAAGTGCTGCCAGAAACAAGAGAAGAAGCATTGCTAATACTCCTAGTGCATAAAATGGTTCCATAGTTCCACCTCCCTACGCATAATCAACTTGCTGCCTTCAATGCTCACCATGTTCCACGGAAAGAGAAGGCCTATATCAACACCCTTGTCGGATACTTCGATTATTCGGTGTTCCTTCTGCCACAGTACCGAGTGAGTACCGTGATAGTTTTTCTTCCAACCTGAGTCGGCTAATACCTTTTCAAGCTCTTCTCGTGTCATAGTTTTAAATATCCTCCTGTGAACATGATTTGATATGGTGATACTTCGCTGTATTCAAGCTCATCGTAGTCGACGGCTATGTTAACTGATGCTTTTTCAAGCCATGTGTTAATATCTCTCGGCCCCGCATAGTACTCGATGATAAGATACGGACCCATGTTGACGCTGATGCCGTCTTTATGCCAGGAGGAAGAGACTATCCCCTTCCTCTGCTGCCAGTTATGAGACTTTAGTAATGCTTCAAGATTATTCTTAGTCATTCTTTTCTGTCTCCTTTTTGCGGTAACTTTCACTCCACTCTTTAAACGCTGCCTTTGCGCATCTAATCGCACTTGCTACGGTGTAAGGGTTCTCGTCTTCGTCTGAGGATGAAAGTTCTAACCAGTAATCCGGCACTGCCTCGGATTGCTCTCTCATGCTCTTGTCTTCGAGATCCTTCCATATTGCACAAAAAGCGAAGATGCTTTCGTGCATGTATCCTTTGAGCGTTGCTCCCTCGTTGTGCGGATAGATATAGAGCTCGGCTTCCGGCATCATAACTATCGTAAAAGCATAGTGAGTCATATCGCCCGGCTCTTCCTGGACTGTCTTAGCCCAGGAACAATTTCTGACTTCTGCACTCATCTTGTTGCCTCCTCGGTATCAGTCTCACTGTCAGTCGACTTATGTGTATACATCTTGCATATGAAGTCAACCATATACTTCCTGTCCTTCTCCTGTGCTGCCTCGTAGCCGTCTTTGAATCCAACTTTGTAGCCGTTCTCGTAGCAAAGAGAGTCCTTATCTACTGGAATCATCCTCTCAAGCTCTTCGTATCTCATCCAATCGTTCTCACTAAACTGATTACACTGATAGAGGGTTTCGCCCTCTTCGGTCTCGGCTACTCCTGTTATCGTCAGAATGAACTGGTCTCCGACCTCGATATCCTTTTTGTTCTTGCAAAGTTCGATTGCTTCTTCTTTTGTTAAGTCTTTCATTTTTTCACTCCTCCCCTAATAACAATATCGCCGAATTTGACGTCGATTTCGGGACTCTTGTAACTGCCGTCAGTGATAATGAAAACCCGGCATTCTGCCAAATTCTCGGCTCCTATTCGGTCTATGGTGTTTATGTATTCTGTTAAAAACTCTAATGCTGTCATCTATACTCCTCCGGTATCGAGTCTAAAACCCATGTTCTCGGTGTCTCGTTACATATCGACATAAGCGGACATCCAACGCACCCGTTTACTCTTTTCTCACACTCTTCCTTGGCTTTCACATACCACGGCTTCTCTGCCTTCTCGATGAGGGCTAATACCTCTTCGGGGGATTCGGAGACATTGTAGCAGTCATTTATCAATGTACAGCTAAACGGCTTATAGCCTTCCTTTTCGTCTTCTGTGTATTCCTCGATAGCATAGATATCCTGTGCTCTAAGATACCTATCTTGCCATGTCTTGTTTGCTCTGTGTGCCTTAATCCAACCTTTCATTCTTTCTCTCCTTTATCTGCTTCGATTGCTTCTGCAAGTCCCTTAACTAATGCTGCCAAACCTTCCTCGGCACTTATCTTCTTCTTTTCAGGAACTGCCTTTGTCGGCTCTGCACCGTGGTCTTCTTCCAGATATTCCACAAGAATGTCCCTTAAAGCGTTGTAGTGTTTTGACATCTCTGATGCTCTTTCCTGCCCAAGTTCACCGAAGTTCAAGAGGTAGCACACATCGCTATGAAAGAAATAAATGCTGCTCTTCATCTCTTTCACTTTGTCTTTGATACAGTTCTTTGTGAGAACCATATCCCCGTTCTCTTTCTTTACGAAATCGATTCCTTCTTCACTAATTCCATTTTTTGTCATTCTCACTCCTCCTTAATCTTCCAATTTGAGTGTTTGCACCTTTCCGAGATTCACTACTGTACTTGCGTTCTGGTGCATTGTGGTGCGTGATCTGTGGTCTATGGTTAAACCGCCTTCCACTACTCCGACGGCCATGCCTCCACCGCTGCACTTGATAGAATTGAACTTAACCCCCGGTGCAGGGTTTAGAGCTTCCATAATAAGAGCCTTGACCTCATCGTAGGTTTCAGTGACAGAAATCCAGGACTCGTGACTCATTGCTATGCGTATCATGGTTCCGAGGTTCTTGCCTTCTTTGCTCTCTGCCTTCTCAACAAAAGAAATAACGTTTAATCCGACCAAAATCGGAGCACCGCTTCCTTTGTCGTGTACTTCAATAAATCCTTTCATTTCATTTCTCCTTTCGCATTTGCGAGTCGCTATTGCGATTCCCAAACTTGTCGCATTTGCGAGTCGCAGACATAGACATAGACATAGACATAGACATAGACATAGAATTATTAGCTAAGAAGAGAGAGTTAAGGTTATCTCTATGTGGGTAGATAAAAGAAAGAAGGTTTAGAACTTCAAGATTAGTTTCCTTAGTCAGTTTAGTTCTCATCTTCTGTGTCTCCTTCTTTGTTCCACCTCTTTTCATTCCCCTTCCTTCCAGCTTCTCTTCTTCTTGAGGATGTAACCCGCCATGTTCTGAGGTCGCATTGTCTTCTCTCGGAGTAGAAGAACTTCACCTTGTCGATTTCGTCTTCGTGGACTTTGAAGAATCCTATCTTGATGCAGTAATTCACTGTATCTTCAAGCTTCTCTTTGGTTGTTCCGAGGTCTTTTCTTGCAATAATTGGAATGAGAGAGAATGGAATCATGTAGTCATAATCCCTATAGTCTCTCATCCTTGTCAGAAGCATGAGATAATCAAAGACTGCTTCCTTTCCCTTTTCTTCCAGGAATAACTGAACCTCTGGGTCTTGGAGGAAATCTTCATCAAGCTTCAAGAAGTAGCTATGTTTAACTGCCATTGTCTGTCTCTCTTATCAAAAGCCTTTGGAGAAGAGCCGGATAGCTTAGCTCAACTCCTTAGGCGGTGTGGTTGTTTAGAAATTCGGTTCCCCGTTTTCATCGTAGAGACTTGCTTCTTCTGTAGCTGTCTTTGTCTCTGATGATGATTCTTCGCTCTGTACTGCGTTCTTCTCTTGCATTGGTACAGATTCTCCATTTTTCTCTGACGAAGCGTTTACGGGGCTTTTTTCGCTCTCTGCTGGTGTATCTTCAGAAGGGAAGAAGTCGTCGGCTGTTCCCATTCCGTCACGAAGGGAGGCATAAATCTGCTGAAGCTTAATGTACTGGCTTGTAGCTATCGCCTCGAGTTTACGCTGAATGAACTTCTCGATGCGTGCTTTTGTAACGCCGAACTTTGAGAATGCTTCAACAAGATTAGCGAGTGAATCGGGAGTGATGTTGACATTCTTACGAAGAGTGTTTGCACACCTGTCGAGTGCGAACTCCTGAAGATCTGAGGGGATGATAGCAAGAATACATGCTCTGACTCTTCTTGCTGCTTGATTAGCTACGGCTTCATAGATCTCTCTTGCGTCTGTGAGAGCGTAACTTCCGCTCCTGGTGTCTCTCTTGTGAGGGACAACAAATGTGCGTTCCATGAGGGTGTTAGTCTCCATGTCAAAAGCATATGCTCTGACTGTACTCTCTTTCTCTGTCTGTGCTGTCACCTCGAAGCCGGCCTTGGCGTTGCCATATGCGTTAATGAGAGCTTCTGCGAGTCTGATAGATGCGCCCTGAATATCAGTACCTCCTTTAGCATAAGCGTAGATGGCAGATGTAGCGAGCTGCATCCTTGAACATGCTGCTTCGATTCTCTGCTGTACCTGTGCTACGTTCCTCGGGCATGACTGTGCGATAAGCATCTGACACTGTACTGTAGCTACCTCTCTTGCGATTGCTGGATTGGATGCATACATAGCCTGTATAGCATTACCGCTTCCTCCCATAGGCATTGATGCCATAGGTGACTGAACTTGTACCGGAGACTGTGCCGGTATCCCTGCATTGTAGTCGTCGTAGTAGTTCGACTGTCCGTGATAGTTTTCTGAAATTCTACCCATTGTGTTTAACTCCTTTATATTCAATTGTTTATTGAATTTCTGTAATACTCGACAATCTTGCCGATCCCTTCGCACTTGAAGCCGTGGTCTTTCATATACCTATAGAGTCCATCGAACTCTGACGGGTTGGCGTTCCAACAGTGGAAGTACTGATGCTTCCCGGGTCCGTATTCTGTGATATTAACCTGGGGGATTTCGGGGGCGCGTTGGGGCGCGTTCTGTGTTTTCTCTTGCGGTACACTTATCGGCTCGATCTTCGGCTCTTCTTTCTTCTCTTCTGTTTGCGGGGCAGGAATATGACTTCTCTTCTCGAGTTCCTCTGCGAACTTCCTTGCATCTGCTACTCTCTGACGGCGCTTGATAGCTTCGGCAAGATTGCCTGTCTCGAAGTATGTGAATCTGAGACTCTCTGATTCTGTCTCTCCTTCTATAGTCTTTAGATCGTCTGCGATAGCGGAGAGAGCTTCCATGATTTCTCTCTGCATCTTAGTGTCGGTCATGGTCTTATTGAGGAAGCTGTCTTTCCAAACCTTGTTGTAGAGGACTTCATACTTCTCGAGGATGCTGGGAAGATCCTTGTTATAGTCCAATGCCTTATCAAGGATAGTCTTACGGATGACTGCCTTCTTCTTCTCGTCCGCTGCACTGTCGACTTTATCGATCTGACTCTTGAGTGTTGCGAGTGCATCTGTGAGGAGCTTGGTCTTGGCTTTGTAGATATCCTCGATGTACTGTCTCGGACTCTCGATGATCTTCTTTCCACTCTTGCGCTCTTTCTCAAGATTCTCCCAGAGCCGATTGAGCTCGGTTCGGATCTTTCTTGCCTCTTCGACGTTCTCGGCTGTTACTGCGTCCTCGGGGATTACTCCGTTCTTGATATCAGGAAGGACCTTCGAGAGAGCAAGCTCCACCTGGTTGTCCATGTCAGTGATATCACCATAGAGAGAGGCAGCACGTGAGACTGAGTTGACGATGCACATTGCAAGTTCGTCATCGAGAGGGATTACCCTGTTGTTCTCGTTGACGATACACGGTCTGTCCTCTGCCTTGTAGCGCTGTGTGCGGAAGGTGTAGCTCTTACCCTCATATGGTGGAAGCTCCTTTTCCTGTGCGACAACAGAAGTATTCGCCTTTTCTTCTGTTCCGAGTTCGGATTCATTTTTGTTTTCATAATCAAATAAATCGCCCATTTGATACTCCTTTATATTCCAAGCCTATAGCGTGGCCTGATTCCGTTTTGTAGGTTTTTCCAAAAATCTTTCTCTGCTTTATTGATAGTGACGATGTCGTCAAGGACTTGCTGCATCTTAATGATGTGATAGAGAGTCTTGATTTCGGGAAAGCCGTTGTCGTCATCTCTATAGGGTGCTCTCACGACTCTTGATGCACTGAGGTTGAATCCCCACTCTGTTACTGCAAGTTGATGTACCTGTTGTATGTGATAGTGAAGAGGGAACTCGATCCAGTTCTGTAGATCCTTGTATCCTTTCCACTGTCCTGTCTTACATTCGAGTACGCCCTTCGTTCCGATAGGAATATTCCAAGGGTTATCGGCTACGACAGTGAGCTCTCCGTCAAGAGTGCATGCCTGCCAGGGGCGCTTTCTGTTAACGAGGATGTCGTATTGGTGATACTCACACTCGAAGTAAGGAAGATCTAAGAGAGCAGCCTCTCTGATATGCTCCTCCATGCGCTTACCATAGATTACATATGGCTTACTTGAGATATCCTTCGGGGAGACAAGACCACTCTTCTGGTCATAGAGTTCTGATGCATTAGTCCAGGGCGAGAGGTCAAGGATAGCGGCAGCGTCTGATGCTTGTAAGTGTTTAGCTCTTTCTTTGAGCCACTCCTCTTCATTGTTGCAATTGACACGGTAGAAGGCTTCTTTATTTGACATATCTTGCCCTCCACTCTGCTTCTTCCTGTGTGTACTCGACGTACTCTCTGCCGATGATTGCCCATGTTTCAAAAGGCTTCTTCTCCTTGGAGACGACAGCCGTGTTTGACTTTCTTGTGCCAAGTATTAAAATAAGAATATAGATACAAGTAGATATAAGAACAACTGTCTGTTGTAGCTTCATTGGATTCCAACTCCTTTACCGCTTACGCGTTCGCCCCGCTTAGGCGGTTCTTCTTTTTCGATATGTTCGTGTACGCTTGACTTCTTACCTCTGCCGGTATTTCTCTCCATTTGAGATACTCTTCCGTGTTCCACCTTGCATCGGCCTTGTCGGGATATCCGCTCTTGCCGTAACGTGGAAGAAGATACGCACCCTTGCCATACAGAAATCCTCTGCTGACTCCTTCAAACTCTGCGATATCCATAACAGATACCGTGCCTTTGAGCTTGCCTGTAAGCATGAGTTTTGTAATGTCATCAAGTCTTCTGTTGATAGCTTCGATGTCACTTGCTGACGCTAGCTGTTCCATTGTCTGCCTCCTTCTTAATCTCTTCTCTCAGGACATGGTCTACATATCCGGTGAGAGTCATTCCTTTCTTCTGTGCAATTTTCTTAAGGTCCCTCTTCTCGGAGGTCTTAAGCATTGTTCGATATGTTCCTGTGTACTCCATAGGCTCCTCACGATGTACTTATTTAAATACTTCATACATACTTTATATCACTTTTTAAATACATGTCAACATATTTGTATTCTTTTTTGTGTACATTTGTTATTAGTGTGAGTACACTATCGTCCATTGATAGGTGTCGCTTTTTTGATGCTGAAAAGTAACGCACCCAAGGAGACACTATGGAAGAAGATGAAGAAAAAGCGTTTCAATACT
This sequence comes from Waltera intestinalis, assembly GCA_963628185.1. GTDB lineage: Bacteria > Bacteroidota > Bacteroidia > Bacteroidales > Bacteroidaceae > Prevotella. Next base: position 39,541 of record CAVGEN010000093.1, read on the forward strand.
GGAAACGTGTTGATGAATTAAGGGGAGACATGTCTCTCTCTGAAATAGCAGATATTATGAATATAAAAGGGCAGTCTCTAAGAAATATGCGCTCTTGCAATAGACTACCTAAGCTTGAAGCTACACAGAAGCTTGCCGACTACCTCCACACTACCGTCGACTATCTTATGACCGGCATCCACATACGGCCGGTAGACAATCTCTGTCCGGAGGCGAGGTACGTACAGGAGAGTCCGGAGGCTCGGCTACTTGTGTCGCAGGTGATGAAAGACCCGGTTCTTCTTTCGGCTCTTGCCGTTGTTATCGAGAGCACGAGGAAGGAGAAGGTGAAGTGAGGAGGAGAAAGTATGTAGAAGCTCGAGAAATACTCCTCTTCGCATAAGGTGGGCTAGAATATTTGTACCAAATGTTTGCCTTTATTGTACCAGAATTAAACGGTCCGTAAGGTCCGCTTTACGGTCCGCATGGCGAACTCTGGCGAACTCTGGCGAACTCTGGCGAACTCTGACGAACTCTGACGAACTCTGACGAACTCTGACGAACTCTGACGAACTCTGCGAACTCTGGGGGGTCCGAAAGTTCAACTTGACTCTCTGTGAAAGTCTGATGATAATACAAATAGAAGTAGCACTACTTGATAAGCTCAAGGCGTGCTGACTTCAAAAAAGTGAGTTAAGCCGCCCAAAAGTTAAAGAGGTAAAATGAACTTTAGGCGGTTGTTTTTTATTTTTTATTGCTCTTCGCAATTAGTATTGCAGTAAGAACAAGTCCGATAATCCCGATTACTAAATTTAATGTTTCGTAGTCGCTCATATTGGCACCTCCTTATCGCTTAGATTTGGAGGTTTTTATCCTCCATGTTTCGAAAACATGAAGTCAACAACAGCCTTTTACCTTTCTCAAGTAGTGCTACTGTTTTATCCTAACATAAGAGGACGCTATAAGCTATCCCATTTTCTTGCTTAATGGTGTAACGCTCGTGCTCTCATCTTCAGTTTTAAATAGCTTATCCCTCTCTTTCTCTAACTGCATAAGAAGTATCTGGGCGGTACGATGATCATAGTCATCCCTTACCTTTCCCCCACTGTGTCCCATGCTGAGAGCAAGTGTAGCCTCGTCGAGATTACCTCTTCTGTAAGTTGCGTAAGTGTGCCGAAGAGAATACTGGGAGATATCCGTATTGAGTCCAAGTTCTGTGCATACTGCTCTCAGTCTCTTGTTTGCTGTTGCACTCTGTACCCAGGAATCTTTGCGCGCCCTGTCTACAAGAAAGAGAAAGTCTCCGTCCTTCAATTTGGCATCCTTAATGAGCTTCTTGATAATATCCCCTGTGACGGCAGAAAGAAGGCCGACTCTACTTTCAAGGCCCTTTCCTGTTGTCTTCACCTTCTCTTGAAACTTCTTCGTCTCGAAGCAGATTGAATGATCTGTGTAAACTCCCATGCCTTTCGGTGTTGTGTAAACATCCTCAACTTTAAGCGCTGCTACTTCTGCCGGGCGAAAACCGGTATCATACATAACAGAGAAAAATCCTGCATACATAGTGCTCCCCCAAATTGCGATGCGCTTACTCTTGTCTTCGGAAAAGAGCGTTCTCTGCTCGTAGATCGTAAGAGTTCTCTTTGGGTTTACCGGTATCTCTTTCGGGATTGTCGCAAGTCGCGCAGGATTCACTTGTATGTATAGCGCTCTCGCTGCATCGTCGAGAACCATTCTCAAAGTGTTAAGGGTTTTCTTCTTGCTGTTGCCGGACAGATCTTTGACAATTGTCCCCTGAAGAGAGATCATCCACTTTTCTATAAGAACTGTGGTAATAGTGTTGAGAGGATAAGAGCCGAAGTAATCCATAATATACTTATCAAGGTACCACTGTTGCCTCGTGTACCACATCTCTCTCTTCTCGCGCTTGAAGCTCCTGTCTCTAAATCTGTATGAGTCTTTATCTTCCCGCGAAAAGAAGTCTTTTGCGAAGTCCTTGAATAAAGGCACGACTGATGCATTCTCTCCCTGTCCGATTGAATAGAGATGCTTTTCTGCAAAGAGGATTGCCTCTGCCATGTCCTTTGTTCCTGTAGATATGTGCTTACGAGGCATACTCGCAAACACTACCTCAATGTTACGCCCTGCTTTTGTACGGTCAATTAACCTGTATTTTTTGTCTGTTGTCATGCATCTTAGTGTAAATGTAAAGGGATAAAAATCAAGAAAAAAGTGACACTTCAGCGACAAGTGAATAAATAGAGTAAATGGTATGTTTATATAATATAAAGGAATAATTTAATATTTCTGATAGTCACTCGCGC
>CAVGEN010000094.1:0-33160 GCA_963628185.1 Waltera intestinalis
TTGGAAGCAGCCATTCATTCAAAGAGTGCGTAACAGCTCACTGGTCGAGGGTCCGGGCGTGGATAATAATCGGGTGTAAGCGGAACGCCGAAGGCGCGGGATAGCAGAGCAATGAAAAGTATCGGTAGGGGAGCATTCCACCGGCGTTGAATGCGGACGGCGACGTCCGCTGGAGCTTGTGGAAAAGCAAATGTAGGCATAAGTAACGACAAGGAGGGCGAGAACCCCTCCCGCCGCAAGTCTAAGGTTTCCCGGGCAATGCCAGTCATCCCGGGGTCAGTCGGGTCCTAAGCCTCATCCGAAGGGAGAGGGCGATGGCAGAGACGGTCAACATTCCGTCACTTGCCATGGGGGCGATGTGGAGACGGAGCAGTGAAACCACCGCGGGGCGACGGAAGTCCCCGTTGAAGGGTGTAGGTGTTGATATGGGCAGGCAAATCCACCCGTAGAGCCGAACCTGACAGTACGGAGTCCCCTTCGGGGGAATCTGATAGCGTGGGTAAGCATACTCCCGAGAAAATCCGCTAAGCTTAACCCGTGCGGCACCCGTACCGCAAACGGACACACGTGGTCGGGTAGAACATACTAAGGCGTTGAGAGATTCATGGTTAAGGAACTAGGCAAACTGACCCCGTAACTTCGGGATAAGGGGTCCTCGTCGCAAGGCGAGGCGCAGAGAATAGGTCCAGGCAACTGTTTAACAAAAACACAGGGCTGTGCAAACTCGAAAGATGAGGTATACAGCCTGACACCTGCCCGGTGCCGGAAGGTTAAGAGGAGATGTCACACGCAAGTGGAAGCATTGAATTGAAGCCCCGGTAAACGGCGGCCGTAACTATAACGGTCCTAAGGTAGCGAAATTCCTTGTCGGGTAAGTTCCGACCTGCACGAATGGTGTAATGATCCGGACGCTGTCTCAACCATGAGCTCAGTGAAATTGTAGTATCGGTGAAGATGCCGATTACCCGCGATGGGACGAAAAGACCCCGTGAACCTTTACTACAGCTTAGCATTGACCTTGGTCATCCGATGTGTAGGATAGGCCGGAGGCTTCGAAGCGGGTGCGCCAGCATTCGTGGAGCCATCCTTGAAATACGGCCCTTTGGCTGTCTGAGGTCTAACGCGATGAATCGCGGACACTGCTTGGTGGGTAGTTTGACTGGGGTGGTCGCCTCCAAAAGCGTAACGGAGGCTTCCAAAGGTGCCCTCGGGCCGATTGGTAACCGGCCTCACAGAGTGCAATGGCATAAGGGCGCTTGACTGGGAGGGAGACATCCCGAGCAGGCAGGAAACTGGGGCATAGTGATCCGGCGGACGTGTATGGAAACTCCGTCGCTCAAAGGATAAAAGGTACTCCGGGGATAACAGGCTGATCCCCCCCAAGAGCTCATATCGACGGGGTGGTTTGGCACCTCGATGTCGGCTCGTCACATCCTGGGGCTGGAGAAGGTCCCAAGGGTTCGGCTGTTCGCCGATTAAAGTGGCACGCGAGCTGGGTTCAGAACGTCGTGAGACAGTTCGGTCTCTATCTATCGTGGGCGTGGGAGTTTTGAGTGGTGCCGTCACTAGTACGAGAGGACCGTGATGGACAGACCTCCGGTTTGCCAGTTGTGCCGCCAGGCGCACCGCTGGGTATCTGAGTCTGGATTGGATAAGCGCTGAAAGCATCTAAGTGCGAAGCCAGCCGCGAGATGAGAGCTCCATTGAGGGTCGTCATAGACGATGACGTTGATAGGACGCAGGTGTAAAGACGGCGACGTCAAAGCCGAGCGTTACTAATTGCCCGAACACTTTCCTGAACGTTAGTTCATAGTTTCAACTGTACGAGTCTGAATGTAGTGCCGAATGTAATTTAACACTTAACATTTAACACTTAACATTGCTTATACGTTTGCTTGTGCGCAAGAATGTCATCACCCATTATCAGGTGGTTATTGCGGTGGGGTTCCACCTCTTCCCATTCCGAACAGAGAAGTTAAGCCCACTTGCGCCGATGGTACTGCAATGCAATGCGGGAGAGTAGGTAGCCGCCTCCTTTCAATAGAGAGCCTCGATTACGAAAGTAGTCGGGGCTTTTTTGGTTTGATTTCCATTTATAAGTATGCAAGAGATATTAACCTATTACATTCAAACTATCTGTCGTTGGATTCTGCGATGCGGATATAGCCGGGGATTTGGAATACAGTCTCCTTCGGCTTATTCTTTTGTGCGTTATGTTATCAACGAGCATTATCCTTATTACGCTTACCAGCAACTAGACGAGGATATGAAAGGTAAGTCAAGGAAGTTTAGAAAACTTGGTAGGCTCTTCTTTCGTATATCCAACTACTGGCAGCCTCAATATGTAGTTTTGGGAGATTATGCCTATGCTCCTTATCTCTATGCAGGTTGTAACGGTACGTCGGTAAGGATGGTAGATGATTGTTGCTTGGAAAATGTAACTCGTCCTGTTTTGGTTATCTTGGATATAGACAGGATGGATGATGGAAATATTCGTGAAGCTATCCTTTCCTCATCTTCAGATCGAGTTCTTTTGGTAGTGATAGGTATTTGTACCAATAAAAAGAGTAAGTTGCTTTGGTCGCAACTGATATCAGATGAACGCATAGGGGTGACATACGACCTGTATCATTGCGGCATCGTCTTCTTTGATAAATCAAAGCATAAGCAAGATTTTAAGATTAATTTTTAATTCCCTATAAAAATAAACGCGGAAAATGTATGGTAATACAAATAAAAGTATTACTTTTGCACGCAAAATTATAAACCATTAAATAATTAGCTATGTATTGGACACTAGAATTAGCTTCAAAGCTCGAAGATGCACCATGGCCTGCTACTAAAGAAGAGTTGATAGACTATGCAACTCGCTCAGGTGCGCCTCTGGAGGTACTGGAGAATTTGCAGGAGATAGAAGATGAGGGCGATGTTTACGAGAGTATCGAGGACATTTGGCCAGATTATCCTTCAAAGGATGATTTCTTGTGGAACGACGACGAATATTAAAGTCGATGATAGGGCTGCTCTTTCTTTAGGGCGGCCTTTTTCATTTGATGCGAACTTCGTGATACAATATTTTAAATATAAATTCGTTATACTATCGTGTATAAGAGATTTAAAATAACGACTTTGTTGGTGATATTGGGTATAACTGCTTGTTATGCTCAGTACGATCCTTCTTTTAGTCATTATTTCGATATGGAGCCTTCTTTCAATCCAGGTTCCGTGGGAAAGCAAGCTAAGGTTAATGTAAATGTGGCATACGCTCTCGACATGGCGGGGTTCGAGCATAATCCACGCACGATGTACGCTGCCGCCGACTTGCCCTTTTATGCGTTGAAGAATTATCATGGTGTGGGTGTCCAGTTCATGAACGACCAGATAGGTTTGTTTACCCATCAGAAATTGGCTTTGCAATATGCTTTCAAAAAGCGGCTTTTTAAAGGTATGCTCAGTGCAGGTTTGCAGGCTGGTTTCCTCAGTGAAAGTTTTGATGGCAGCAAGGTGGATCTGGGAGAGTCCAATGACCCGGCGTTTTCTACCTCCAAGGTCGATGGTAATGGACTGGATTTAGGCTTCGGACTCTATTACGCTCATGGCGCATGGTATGTGGGGTTGTCAGGTCAACACTTGAATTCACCTAAGATAGAGTTGGGTGAAACCAATGAGATGCAGATAGATGCAACGTATTATTTGACTGGCGGATACAATATTAAATTGAGAAATCCGTTTTTATCTATAAAGCCTTCCACCCTTGTGAGATATGATGGTACGGCATGGCGAGGCGATGTGAGTTGTCGCTTGGTTTATACTCATGAGAAGAAGATGATGTATGGAGGTGTGTCCTATAGTCCGACAAACTCTGTCACTTTTCTTTTGGGAGGAGTCTTCCATGGGGTCGTGTTAGGGTATAGTTATGAGGTATATACGTCGGCTATCAATCCTGGAAACGGAAGTCACGAGTTGTTTGTCGGGTATCAGACTGACATCAACTTGGTGAAGAAAGGAAGGAATAAACATAAAAGTGTAAGAATACTGTAAAGGATTTAAACATAAAAAGTATAAGAATACTATAGTACAACAATATGAAAATGAAGAAAGGTATCATGTTGCTCTGTTCGGTTTTCGTGCTGATGGTGTTGACTGGGTGTTTCGGCGCCAAGTCAACCTCGATGGCTGGCAGAGGAGGCGAAGTCGTAGGTGTGAGTGGCAGAGGATTCACCGAGCCGGCTCCTTACGGTATGGTCAAGGTAAATCGTGGCTTCTTGAAGATGGGCTTGGACTCCCAGGATTCCTTGTGGGGAGGTAAAACTCCTGTGAAGGAAATCTCTGTGGATGGTTTCTGGATGGATGATACGGAAATCACCAATTCTGAATATAAGCAATTTGTGGCTTACGTGAGAGACTCCATCTTGCGTACTCGTCTCGCAGACCCCGCGTATGGTGGCGACGAGACCTACATGATTACGGAAGATAAGAATGGAGATCCTGTTCCTCCTCGTGTCAATTGGAAGAAAAATCTTCCAAGGAAGCCGAATGAGGATGAGCAACGTGCCATCGAGAGTCTTTATATCACCAATCCTGTTACGGGTGAGAAATTGATAGATTGGCATCAACTTAATTATAAGTATGAGATTTATGATTATACTGCTGCTGCTCTTCGTCGCAATCGTTTGGATGCTTCGGAGCGTAATCTCAATACGGATAGGGTCGTTGACCCTAATGAAGTGGTCATGATCTCTAAGGACACTGCCTACATTGATGACGAAGGAAAGGTAGTCAGAGAAACCATCAACCGCCAATTGACTGGTCCTTGGGATTTCTTGAACACTTATATCGTGAATGTCTATCCTGATACGACTTGTTGGGTGAATGACTTCAAGAACTCTGACAACGAGACTTATCTGAGGAGTTATTTCAGCAATCCTGCATACAACGACTACCCCGTGGTGGGCGTGACTTGGGAGCAAGCGAATGCTTTCTGTGCTTGGCGCACCGACTATCTTTTGAAAGGCTTGGGACCAGAAGCGCGTTTCGTACAGCGTTATCGTTTGCCTACCGAGGCTGAATGGGAGTATGCCGCCCGTGGTAAAGAACAGAATGAGTTCCCATGGGAGAACAAGGATGTGAAGAATGGCGATGGTTGTTTCTATGCCAACTTTAAGCCTGACCGGGGTAACTATACTAAGGATGGCAACTTGATTACAAGCCGTGTAGGTATCTATTCTCCTAATACCAATGGACTTTACGATATGGCGGGCAATGTGGCGGAATGGACAAGTACCATCTATACCGAGGCCGGTGTGGATGCGATGAATGACTTGAACCCTACATTGGTTTACAATGCAGCCAAGGAAGACCCTTATCGCTTGAAGAAGAAGAGTGTGAGAGGTGGGTCATGGAAAGACCCCGAGTCTTTCATTCGTTCGGCGTGGCGTTCCTGGGAATACCAAAACCAACCACGTTCATACATCGGGTTTAGATGTGTGAGAAGTCTTGCAACTACATCAAGTTCCAAACAGAAACCAACAAAAACAAAGAATAGGAGATAATAGCCATGGGCGAATATAGTAAGTTTAATATCGTTTATCGTCTGCAGAAGTGGATGGATAGTGTGCCTGGACAGACATTCTTGAACTATGCGTATAGTTGGGGTGCTTCTATCGTTATCGCAGGTACGTTGTTTAAACTCACCCACTTGCCTGGAGCCAACTTCATGTTGTTCTTGGGTATGGGTACCGAGGTGCTCGTGTTCTTCCTTTCGGCATTCGACCGTCCGTTCGACAAGACCGCCGATGGTCGTGATATTCCTACACATGTTACGGAGGAGTATTTGGAGACAGGGAAGGTTACATATAATGAAAATGGAGAAACCGTTCCTGTGCAACAGCCAGTTGGTGGGCAACCTGTTGTTGTCGGCCAGCCGATAGTCTTTGGTAGCGCTTCCGCCTCAATGTCAGAGAACTCTTCTGTAAGTGGAGGTGTGGTAGAAGATACTTCTGTTGCTTCATCAACAGAGAATGTTTCAAATGTAACTCCTGTTCAAGGCAGTACCGCTTGGGTGGGTGGTCAACAGAATGTGACCCCAGAGATGGCGGAGGCCCAGAGCAACTATGTCGAGGAGTTGAAGAAGTTGGTTGAGACTTTGGAGAAGGTGAACGAGCAGAGCACTCGATTGACTCGTGACAGCGAGGAGATGGAGAACTTGAACCGCACGCTCACAGGTATCAGCAAGGTTTATGAGATGCAGTTGAAGGGAGCAAGTCAGCAGATTGGCACTATAGACCAAATCAATGAGCAGAGTCGCAAGATGGCTCAACAGATAGAGCAACTCAACAAGATTTACACTCGCATGATTGAGGCAATGACTGTCAATATGAGAGCGGCTGCACCTCATGTAAGTGAAGAGTGAAGAATTCAATAGAATTAAGTAATATAGGATAAATGGCAATCAAGAAAAGACCTGTATCCCCTCGCCAAAAGATGATAAACTTGATGTATGTTGTCTTGATGGCAATGCTGGCATTGAACATCTCTACCGAGGTGCTCAACGGTTTTTCCATTGTGGAAGAAAGTTTGAACCGTACGACGGCAAACTCTTCTGCGGAAAACGCTGCGCTCTATGGGGATTTCACCAATCAGATGAAGCAGAATCCTGCCAAGGTGAAGGAATGGTTTGACAAGGCTACGCAGGTAAAGAATATGAGCGACTCGCTCTACAATTTTGCCCAACAACTGAAGGAAGCCATCGTCGAGGAGGCGGATGGAAAGGAGGGCGATGTCAACAATGTGGAGAACAAAGATAACTTGGAGGCTGCCGGCATCGTGATGCTTGCTCCTGGCTCGGGCAAGGGTGAAAAACTCCGTAGGGCTATCAATAGCTATCGTGAGCGTATCTTGACCATGGTGACAGACGATCACCAAAAGAAAATCATTGCAAGCAATCTTGCCACTGTTGTTCCCAAAGGAGTAAAGACCTTGGGCAAGAACTGGCAAGAGTATATGTTTGAGAATATGCCCGTTGCTGCGGCTGTTACTCTCTTGTCTAAGCTTCAGAGTGATGTGCGCTATGCTGAGGGAGAGGTGCTTCACACCTTGGTTTCCTACATCGACATGAAGGATATTCGGGTCAACAAGCTCGATGCTTTCGTGATTCCGGAGAAGACAACGCTTTATCCTGGCGAGCGATTCAATGCCAATATTGTCATGGCGGCTGTCGATACCACCCAGCAACCGGAGATTTATGTGAATGGCGTGCGTGTCAACTCTGCCCACGGACAATATTCTTTCACTGCTGGTGGAGTCGGCGAACATCAGTTTGGCGGATATATCTTGATGCGCAACACCAAGGGGGACGTGATGCGACGCAATTTCTTGCAGAAGTATAGTGTGATACCTGCACCTAATACAGCAACGGTAGCCGCCGACTTGATGAATGTGCTCTATGCTGGTTATCAAAACCCGATCAGTATCAGTGTTCCTGGTGTTCCTGCCAACGCTGTGTCGGCGTCCATGACGGGTGGAACGTTTACCTCTAAGGGCGATGGGCATTTCGTAGCCGTTCCTTCTGCCGTAGGCAAGGATGTCACGATAACGGTGACGGCACGTGACAAGGGGCAGACCCGCACGATGCCTCCTTTCACATTCCATGTAAGAAAACTTCCTGACCCAACCGCATATCTCGCCGTCGGTACCAATCGTTATCGTGGCGGTGCTTTGCCAAAGGCTTCCTTGATGGGGGCGACAGGTGTTCATGCGGCTATCGACGATGGATTGCTTGATATACCATTCAAGGTGTTGAGTTTCGAGACAGTCTTCTTCGACAATATGGGAAACGCTGTTCCTTTGGCTTCGGCGGGATCCAACTTCTCGGAACGTCAGCGTGAGGAGTTCCGCAAGTTGTCAAGAAATCGTCGTTTTTATATCTCTCGCATCAAGGCAGTAGGTCCTGACGGAATCACTCGAAACCTATCTGCGGCAATGGAGGTGATTGTACGATAAGTGAAAGGTGAAGAACGAAAAGTGAAAAATTCAATTGTTTTAGAAATATTGATATGGCAATGAAAAAGATATTTTTGCTTGGAGTGCTCTTGGGTATGACCATGGGAATCACAGCCCAGCCAGAGGCACGCCGCCAAGCTCAGCAGAAGGCTAAGCAACAGTCGAATGCCAATAATATAACCACTCGTGCGCAAATCATGTTCCCTACGGCGGCTTCGATGGACGAGGATGTGGTTTGGAGACGTGACATCTATCGAGAGCTTGACCTCAACGAGGATGCCAATGCGCCTCTGTATTACCCAGTGGAACCCATGGGAAGTCAGGTGAATCTTTTCACTTATATATTTAAGTTGATGCTGACTGGCCGTGTGGCTGCTTACCAGTATCGCACGGATGGCAATGAGAGTTTTGAAACCGTCGATAAAGTGAAGCCTAAGGCTTTTCTGGATGATTATCATATCTATTATGAGAAGAAACCGAATGGTGCATTGACCCTTGACGACAGTGATATTCCTTCTAAGGAGGTGAAGTCTTATTATATCAAGGAGTCGTCTTACTTTGACCAGCATACGGCAACCTTCCATACCAAGGTGTTGGCTTTGTGTCCGATTATGACTCGTGAGGATGACTTTGGTGATGGTGGCAACAAGTATCCGCTTTTTTGGGTAAAGTATGACGATTTGGCGCCTTTCCTCTCAAAGCAACAGATCATGACGAGCAATCTCAACAATGCTGCTGTGATGAGTGTGGATGACTATTTTGTCAGAAATCAATACAAGGGCAAGATATATAAGACCAACAATATGTTGGGCAAGACTTTGGCTCAGTATTGCTCTTCTGATTCGGCGATGAGCAAGGAACAGAAGAAGATAGAGGCTGAACTTGCCGCTTTCGAGAAGAACATCTGGGGCGACCAGGCCAAGAAGGATTCGCTAGATAGTATAGCCAATGCCGACAAGAAGGGGGCTAAGGCGGTGAAGAAGTCCAATCGGCGTTCTTCTGCAACAAAGTCCTCAAACTCTACTGTGAAGAATCGTCGGCAGCGTACGACTAGTTCGTCAAGTTCGAGTGCGGCAAGGGTGTCCGTGCGTCGTGAGCGTCACTAGAATGGGGAACAACTTAGTGGAGAGAATTATAGATTTGTAAAATGACAAACATTAAAGAATAAAAGGTATGAAAAAAATATTGGCTTTTATGATGGTGGCATCTATGTTTGCCACAAATGCCAATGCGCAGGTTAAGTTTGGTGTGAAAGGCGGCTTGAATGTCACAAATATGTCTTTCAGCAAGGATGTCTTTGATGCTTCCAATAAGACTGGCTTCTTTATCGGTCCGATGGTGAAAGTGACCGTACCTATCGTGGGCTTGAGCTTCGATGCAGCAGCATTGTATGACCAGAAGGAGGCCGACGTGAAATATACAGGAACGGACAACGAGTATTTCACGGAGAACGTCAAGCAGAAGTCGATCAACATTCCTGTCAATGTTCGTTATGGCGTTGGCTTGGGGAGCTTGGCAAATGTATTCTTGTTCGCTGGTCCGCAGTGGGGCATCAATGTTGGCGACTCGGATTTTAAGTGGAATACGGGAAGTAGCTATTCCTTGAAGAAGTCCAACTTTAGTGTGAATGTTGGTGCTGGAGTTACTTTGGCGAGCCATCTGCAAGTTTCAGCCAACTATAATATCGCTTGTGGCAAGTCGGCGGACGCTACGTTGAGCAAGACTTTGGAAAGCGTTACCAAGGCTGGCACGGACAAGAGTCGTAACAATTCGTGGCAAATAGCCTTGGGCTATTGGTTCTGATTTTGCAGTTTCTTACATATTAAAATATATAAAAGCAGGTGTCCTTTATTGGGTATCTGCTTTTTTATTGTTACCTTTGCAGTTCTGAATGGCTATATATAATAAGGTATGAAGTACGTAGATGTGATATTGCCTTTGCCTCTCCCGGGCTTGTTCACTTATTCTATCCCCGAAGGGATGGAAGGGATGGTCGTGTTCGGCAAGCGGTTGCTCGTGCCATTGGGCAAGAGCAAGAGGTATGTTGCCATGGCGGTGAAGGTGCATGACGTGAAGCCTGGCTTCGATGTCAAATCTATAGAACAAGTGCTTGATGTCGATCCTACGCTTCTCGACAGGCAATATCGCCTTTGGTCTTGGATAAGCGAGTATTATATGTCGCCTTTGGGCGATGTGTATAACGCTGCTTTCCCCGCAGGGTTGAAATCCACTGAGAAGTTCAAACCCAAGATGGAACTCTACGTCGGCTTGTCGAGCCGCTATCGCAATCCGCAAGCCCTTCGAATCGCTCTTCAGTTGATGGGAAGGGCTGTCAAGCAAGCTAAGGTTTTCTCCACATTCCTTCAACTCTCCCATTGGGATGTTTTGCTCCAAGAGGAATTGGATGAAAACGGACTCGTGCGTGAAGAGTTTTATGAGTTGGGAAATCTTCAGGAGAATGCTGTGCCGTCCTTTGTCGAAAAGGTGACCAAGGAGGAGCTGATGAACGAGAGTCACTCGACTTCCGCTATTGTCAAGTCGTTGATCGACAAAGGATTTTTGGATGCTTATGAGTTGGAGGTGGGTCGCTTGAATACTTCGGGTGAGGCGCACTTCGACATGATAAAGCCTCTCTCCATGCCACAGCAAGATGCTTACAACCAGATTCTGATGCAGATGATGAGCAAGAACGTGGTGCTGCTGCATGGTGTGACTTCGAGTGGCAAGACAGAAATTTATATCCACCTTATCAAGAAAGCTCTCGATGAGCACAAGCAGGTGCTTTATCTCTTGCCTGAGATAGCCCTCACCGTGCAAATCATGGAGCGGCTTCACAAGGTCTTTGGCGACCGGCTGGGCATCTATCACTCGAAATATAGCGATGCCGAACGTGTCGAGATATGGCAAAAGCAGATGTCGGGACATCCATACGGTGTCATCTTGGGGGCAAGAAGTGCCGTCTTCCTGCCTTTCCAAAACCTCGGACTGGTGATTATCGACGAGGAGCACGAGACAAGTTTCAAGCAGCAAGACCCTGCGCCTCGCTATCATGCCCGAAGTGCGGCGATAGTGCTTGCCAGTATGTATTCCGAAGCCAAGGTGCTGCTGGGTACGGCGACTCCTTCGATGGAGAGCTATTACAATGCCCAACAGGGCAAGTATGGCTTGGTGGAGCTGAAAACTCGCTTCAAGGATATCCAGCTGCCCGAAATCCAGGTGGTGGATGTGAAAGACCTGCGCCATCGCAAGATCATGAAAGGTGCTTATTCCCCTCAGTTGCTTGCGGCTGTGAGAGAGGCTTTGCGGAATGGCGAGCAGGCCATCCTCTTCCAAAATCGCCGTGGCTTTGCGCCGATGATAGAGTGCAAGGTGTGTGGCTGGGTGCCGAAGTGCAAGAATTGTGACGTGTCTTTGACATTACATAAGAACATCAACCTCCTTACGTGCCATTACTGTGGATATACCTATCCTGTGCCTACCGAGTGCCCGAACTGCGGAAGCACGGAACTGATGGGGCGTGGCATCGGAACGGAGAAGGTGGAAGACCAAATTGCTGAAATCTTTCCAGAGGCCCGCATCGCTCGAATGGATCTTGACACGACAAGGACGAGGAATGCCTACGAGCGGCTGATAGAGGATTTCTCCTCGGGAAAGACCAATCTCTTGATCGGCACTCAGATGATAAGTAAGGGCCTGGACTTCGACAAGGTGAAGGTGGTGGGCATATTGAATGCCGACTCCATGCTCAACTATCCCGACTTCCGTGCCTATGAGCATGCCTTCATGATGATGTCGCAGGTGAGTGGCCGGGCTGGCAGAAAGGGCGAGCGGGGCTTGGTGATTCTCCAGACGAAATCGCCCGACCTTCCTGTCATCTCGCAAGTGGTACGCAATGACTATGCTACATTCTATCACGACCTCTTGGAGGAACGCCGTGCCTTTCATTATCCGCCGTTTTTCCACCTTGTCAATGTGTATCTCAAGCACAAGCACGATAAGGTTTGCCAACAGGCAAGCGAGGAACTGGGGCGTACTTTGCGAGGTTGGTTTGGGCAACGTGTCTTGGGCCCCGACAAACCTGCCGTGGCGAGGGTGAAGACGATGCACATCCGAAAGATTGTCATCAAGTTGGAGAACAATATCGACCACAAGAAAGTGCGTGAATATCTCTTGTATGCCCAGGAGTGTATGCTGAAGGATTCTCGCTATGGCGCCTTGCAGATATATTATGATATCGATCCGTTGTAATAAGTGAAGAATCTGAATGCAGGTATAAAAAGATATACGATAAAAGGCTATCTCAATCGCAAGAACGAGATAGCCTTTTTAGTGTAGTTATGTTTATATCGTAAGAGCTACGGCTTTTGGATTCTTCACTCTTCTTTCTTGAATCTTAGAAGTTGATGTCGAGACCTACGGCGAACACGTTGTTGTTACGTGTATAGTCTGAGTCGTAGTTCATCTTGGTTGTTCCCAAGTTTACCTCTGTTGAAGTCTTCTGGTGCTGGTAGAAGGTGTGGAAGTAAGCCACGCTCAAGTCCATCTTCTTGCTGATGTGATAGACCCCACCGATGGCTGCCGAGTTGGAACTTGTAACAAACGACTTGTCGTCCATGTACTCGTCGCTCAGCCCGTAGTTGGTGCTCTGCCAGCCTGTGCTGAGCGTAATCTTCTTGCATACATCTACTTCTACACCGGCATTGTACTCCAATGTACCTCGTTTCAACATCTTGTTGCGCTGGTTGTAAGAGGTGGCATGGACGTCATCGAACCAGTGGAAACCGACATTGATGCGCACGGCGTCCACAGGACTGTAACCTGCGCCAATGGTCAGGTAGGCTGGGATGTCGGCGGCTATCTTCTTGCCGTCCTCGTATTCGCCCAAAGCCTCGTCTATCTTGGTGTCAAACTGGGTCTTCAACTGCGTCATGGCACTTTGCACATTCTGGTTGTTGAGAATGTTGTCTGCCGCTTGCTCAGGAACGCCCCCTGCAATGTATGCCTTGCGCAGGTTGTCGGAGAGGTTGCCGATGCTTGGAATCTGGTTCACGGATTTGTTCTTCAGGCGCATACGTGTCTTGAACTCGTATTTCGCGGAGAAGTTCCAGCGTCCCGTCTTGAAATCCACACCGATGATAGGAGTGAATCCGAGACCGCTCTGGTCGCAACTCAACTCGATGTTGGCTGCGCTTTCCTTAGTCGGGTCCAGTACCTGGTAGAGAGGCATGGCTCCCACCTTGATGTTCTCTACATATCCGTAATAATTGCACGAGGCATAGACACCGCGCACACCGGCGAAAGCACTGAGATGCTCGTTTATCTTGTATGCGGCACCCACAGACAGACCGTAGTAGTATTGTCGCCCGTGCATATAGCTGTCGTAGCTGTATTTACCTTCCTTTCCGAATCTTTGGTCAGAAGCGAACACGGCTGGCACACCGTATGCTGCTGCTACCTGGTCTATGCCGTTGGCCAACTGGCATGCACCGATGGCCGTTTCGGCTACAATCTTCTCAAATGACCCCAAGCCATTGTCGAAGGTACACTTGCCACCGCCACCCGTGAGGGCGAAGTTGCCTTGGAAAGACCACTTGCCTTTGTTGTAGGCGTATTGGAAAGAAGGAATGACTGGCGCAAACGCCTTGCCCTTGAAGGTGCGAGGGGTGGTAGGGTCGTTCACATTGTTGGTAAACAACTGATAGTCGTTCTCGATAGTACGAGTCTGATAAGCCAATTGCCAGTTGAGAGACAGATGGTGACCGTCACCCATGAATACAACACCTGCAGGATTGTAATACACTCCGTCGATACCTATTGAAGCCTCGCGGCTCATCATTCTGTTGAATGCTACGTTCTGGTTTGTGTTGGTCAGCAAACCACCTGCCAAAGTAGGTGTTGCACTAGCCATCGCAATGGCAACACAAACTGATTTTAGTTTCTTCATTTTTAAAAATATTAAGTAAAAACGTCCGCAAAGGTAATAAGAATGTTCTATTTCTCTATTCCTTTTGGCTTGCATTTAGAATATATTAACGCAAAAAGCCCAATTTGTTGCACATATTTTGAAATCTGTGCAACAAATTGAGCTATATTTATATGACGGAGATGCGGAAAAACGAACTGTCACCGTCACCAATTTTTATATTTCACCCTTTGCTGTTCAAGTGCGGATAGGAAATCCTCGTGTGATAAATCGACTTCAATCGGCCGATGAGCACCACCTTGGCGAGGGCGATGTCACGGAAGGTGATAGGGCACTCCTTGAAGTAACCTTCAGCCACTTGCGTGTCGATGAGCCTGTTCACCAGGCCAGTGATGCTCTCCTCTGTATATTCCTTCAGCGAGCGGGAGGCGGCTTCCACCGTGTCCGCCATCATCAAGATGGCTTGCTCGCGAGTGAACGGGTTGGGGCCGGGGTATTGGAAAAGTTCCTTATCTACATCCTCGTTGGGATGCGCATTACAATAATTAATATAGAAAAACTTCGTGGTGCCCAAGCCATGATGGGTGGAAATGAAGTCCTTGATGATGCCGGGGATGTTGGCCTTCTCTGCGAGTTTCAAGCCTTCCGACACATGGCCGATGATAATCTGCGCGCTCTCCAGGTCGCTGAGCTGGTCGTGAGGGTTTACGCCTGCTTGGTTCTCGGTGAAGAATACGGGGTTCGTCATCTTGCCGATGTCGTGATACAAGGCTCCTGTACGCACCAATAGACTGTTGGCGTGGATGCGGTTGGCTATCTCGGATGCCAGGTTTCCCACGGTGATGGAATGCTGGAAGGTGCCTGGGGCGATTTCGCTCAGACTGCGAAGCAACCCCTTGTTGGTATTCGACAACTCGAAGAGCGTGACGTTGGAGATGAATCCGAACATCTTTTCTATCAAGTACATCAGTGGGTAGGACAGCAGGAGGAAGATGCCGTTTATGGCAAAGTAAGTGTACATGTTCGGGTCGATGTTGAACACCTCTGTGTCTTGCATCAGCTGCAGGGCGAAATATACGATGCAGCTTGATGCGCTGACGAGCAGGGCCGTGATGAATATCTGCGAGCGTTTCGAGAGTTCTCGCAGGGAGTAGATCGCCACTAAGCCCGAGGTCAGTTGTACGATGATGAATTCATATTGGTATTTCACGGCCGCCGCACAGATGAGTATCATCGTGACGTGCGTGATGAAAGCCGTACGCGAGTCCATGAACACCCTGACGAAGATGGCCGCCATCGCAAACGGGATGATGTAGACGGAGAAGAAGTTGTGCTTCATCATCAGCGAAACCAAGATTGGGAAGAGCGTGATCATCGCGTAGAGCATGGTGATGCTGCGTGGCTTCTCGAAGTAGTCTTTGCGGAAGAGCGAGAGGTAGGTGGTGAACATCATGACGAGGATGAAGACGAAGATGACTTGCCCGATGATGGTGGTGGTAATCTCTTCCTCGGTCGAACTGCGGCGTTTCATCTCCTTGTCGAAGGAGTTGAGCACACGGAAGGTGTAGTCGTTGATGATCTCGCCGCGGTCGATAATCTTCTGCCCGCTCATCACCATGCCGCTCGCCAGGGGGATGCTGCTCAGGAGGTCGGCCTTCTCGGTCTCGCTCTTGTCCTTGTCGTAGATGACGTTGGCCTCGATGTAGTTGTTGAGGTTGCAACGGGAGAGGAGGGGGCGTTGGCTGGCAAGTTTCTCGTTGGAGAACAGTCTCTCGTAGGCGGCTATGGTGGAGTAGAACGAGTTGACGGGCACGCTCTTCACGTTCTTGCCGCTGATGATGCGTATCGTGCTGGTGGAGTCCTTGTAGATGCGGTTGTACTCGGTGGTGTTGACGATGCCAGTCTGATAGACCTCGTGCATCTGGTGGGCGATGATGTCCACGAAGTCGGCTGGAAGGCCGGTGATGCCGTTCTTGAAGTCGTGGAGGAAACGGTTCACCTGCACGTTCTCCACCGTCGGGTTGATGCCGTAGTAGGGCTGGAACTGGTTCATCAGCGAGTCCTGTTCGTGCTTGATGGCCTCGTCGGTCTTGTAGATGGGAAAGTCGAACTTGGCGATGACTGACCCATACATCCATGGCTTGCCCACGTCGTAGCGATATTGCCTTCCCTCGTTGCGGGGCAAGAAACATACGATGATGGCGACGGTCACGCAGATGAGAGATGCCTTGGTGAACAGGTTGCGCCAATAGTTTTCCTCAAGATTGTTGAATATGCTCATGTTCTACTATTCTTTATTTTTTATGAAATCGGACGGAAAAACATGCTTTTTCCCTTTTACTTTGCGAAAATACGAAAAAAAACTATTATAATCGCAAAAAAAGATGTAAATTTGCAGAAAATTTTGAAAATAGCTATTTTTAAGACATGGCAGATAGAAAAGTAAGGGTGCGTTTCGCACCTAGTCCTACAGGTGCATTGCACATTGGCGGTGTTCGTACCGCGCTCTATAATTATTTGTTCGCTCGCCAGCATGGAGGCGAGCTTGTGTTCCGTATCGAGGATACCGACTCCCATCGTTTTGTACCGGGAGCCGAGGAGTATATCCTGGAGTCGTTCAAGTGGCTCGGCATCAAGTTTGACGAGGGAGTGAGCTTCGGAGGCGGTCATGGCCCTTATCGCCAGAGCGAGCGCAGAGGCATCTATAAGAAGTATGTTCAGCAGCTCCTCGATGGCGGCAAGGCTTACATCGCTTTCGATACTCCCGAGGAACTGGAGGCTAAGCGAGGCGAGATTCAGAACTTCCAGTACGACGCCCATACCCGTATGCAGATGCGCAACTCTTTGACTCTCTCCAAGGAGGAGGTGGACCAGTTGATAGCAGACGGCAAGCAATATACCGTGCGCTTCAAGATAGAGCCGGGCGAGGAAATCCATGTCAACGACATGATTCGCGGCGACGTGAAGGTGATGAGCGACATCCTCGACGACAAGGTGCTCTACAAGAGCGCAGACGAGCTTCCTACCTATCACTTGGCCAACATCGTGGACGACCACTTGATGGAAATCTCCCACGTCATCCGTGGCGAGGAGTGGTTGCCGAGCGCTCCGTTGCACGTACTTCTCTACAAGGCTTTCGGATGGGAGGACACCATGCCTCGCTTCGCGCACCTTCCTCTGCTCCTCAAGCCGGAGGGCAAGGGCAAGCTCTCCAAGCGAGATGGCGACCGACTGGGCTTCCCCGTGTTCCCGTTGGAGTGGCACGACCCCAAGACGGGCGAGGTAAGCTCGGGTTACCGCGAGAGCGGTTACTTCCCTGAGGCTGTGGTCAACTTCCTGGCTCTCCTCGGTTGGAACCCTGGCACTGAGCAGGAGATTTTCTCTCTCGACCAGCTCGTTGAGGCCTTCGACATCGCTCGTTGTTCCAAGGCAGGCGCCAAGTTCGACTTCAAGAAGGGCATCTGGTTCAACCACGAGTATATTCTCATGAAGAATGATGATGAGATAGCCAACCTCTTTGCGCCTATCGTGGCAAACAACGGTGTGGAGGAGTCTCTCGACCGTGTGAAGCAGGTGGTACACATGATGAAGGATCGTGTGAACTTCGTCTATGAACTGTGGCCATTGTGCTCGTTCTTCTTCATTCCTCCTACGGAGTATGACGCCAAGACCGTGAAGAAGCGTTGGAAGGAGTATTCCGCCCAGCAGATGAACGAGCTCGCCGAGGTGTTGGAAGGCATCGAAGACTTCTCCATCGAGGGGCAGGAGCCTATCGTGATGAAGTGGGTCGAAGACAAGGGCTATAAGCTCGGCGACGTGATGAACGCCTTCCGCTTGACTCTCGTGGGCGAGGGCAAGGGGCCTGGTATGTTCGACATCTCTGCCTTCCTCGGCAAGGAGGAGACCTTGAAGCGTATGCGCAAGGCGATAGAGGTGTTGGGATAATAACTCCTTAACTCCCTTTAACTCCTTTAAAATATGATATACAATATCGTAATCCATTTTGTCCTTTTCGGCATCGCCGTGGCAAGCCTTTTCAATGAGAAGGTGCGCAAGATGTGGCGAGGCGAGCGTGAGGCTTTCAGGATACTGAAGCAGAAGGTGGACCCTGACGCCAAGTACGTGTGGTTTCATGCGGCGTCGCTGGGCGAGTTTGAGCAGGGACGACCTCTGATGGAGCGTATCCGCAAGGAGCATCCCGAGTACAAGATACTCTTGACGTTCTTCTCGCCTTCGGGCTATGAGGTGCGCAAGAACTACGAGGGCGCCGACATCATCTGCTACATGCCGATAGACACTCGTCTGAACGCCATCCGGTTCCTTCGCTTGGTGCGCCCCGTGATGGCTTTCTTCATCAAGTACGAGTTCTGGAGCAACTTCCTCCATATCCTCAAGCATCGCAATGTTCCTACCTATAGCGTGAGCAGCATCTTCCGTCCCGACCAAGTGTTCTTCAAGTGGTATGGCAAGGGCTATGCTGGTGTGTTGAGGTGCTTCACTTGCTTCTTCGTGCAGAACGAGGAGAGCAAACGCTTGCTTGAGGGTATCGGTATCACCGCGGTGGATGTGGTGGGCGACACTCGCTTCGACCGTGTGCTTCAGATCAAGGAAGCCGCCAAGCAGTTGCCGATTTGCGAGGCGTTCCGCAAGGGAAGTGCTTCTGATGTTAAGCCTTCATCTGATACAACTTCCGCTGAGGCTTTGCCGAAGTCGGACTATAAGGTATTTGTGGCAGGAAGTTCTTGGCCTCCCGATGAGGAAATCTTCATCCGATTCTTCAATGAGCATAAGGACTGGCACTTGCTGATAGCCCCTCATATCATAGGCGAAGACCACTTGAAGTTCATACTCTCCTTAATCAAGGACAAGAAGGTGGTGCGCTATACCCAAACTTCCCCTAAGGAAGCGGCTGAGGCTGACGTGCTGATTATCGACTGTTTCGGTTTGTTGAGCAGCATGTATCACTATGGCGATGTCGCCTACGTGGGCGGAGGCTTCGGTGTCGGCATTCACAATACCTTGGAGGCGGCGGTATGGAACATGCCTGTCATCTTCGGTCCTAACAACAAGAAGTTCCAAGAGGCGCAAGGTTTGTTGAAGTCGGGCGGCGGATTTGAAATCAACAATTTCGAGGAACTCGAGAGTTTGATGAAGCGACTGATGGGCGAAGGGGCTGAGGCTTCTTCTGATTCAACTTCGTTCTTGAAGTCTTCGGGCGACAAGGCAGGGGCGTTCGTGGCAAGTCTTTCGGGCGCAACCGACAAGGTTCTTTCCAAGGTGGAGCTGTAAACTCTTTCACAAGGGTTGTAGTACTTGTCTTCCACAAAGGATGGCATTGCTTAGTGGTGCTATTACCACGCAAAAAAGTCATAGTTGATTATAGGAGAAAAACGTATGAAACAGTTATCAAAATTATCAATCTTACTGCTGCTTGTCGCCCTTGCATTCTGTGCGTGCGACAAGAACAATGGTGACGATGACGGAGGGGGTGTTCACCCAAATCCACCTCAGCCATCGGAATCTATTTACAATTATACAGGAGAAGTGGAATTTGTAGTGGATGCGCCACAGATTAAGGAGAAAATAGAGCAAGACTTGACGGAGAACCCTCCTTTCGGTGGGGCTAAACAGTATCAAATTCTTATAAGAAAGGTTTCTTCTGCTCTTGCTGCAACGTATACATTAAATGTGCAGGACACCAAGGACGAGACATTTTTTGTCAGCTATCGTATGAGTTCGGTGGGTGAAGCTGAAAGGAATGAAAATTATAAGTTGTTTCCAGCAGGGGATGGAATCTCTGTTAGTAAATGGGACATTGTGCCTGTTGCCACAGGGGATGGCAAGGCTATCGCAACATACGATGTATTTATCAAGCAAAATATTCCAGCTTCCTTGGTTGGCAGTAAAATGTATTTCTACGAAGACCTCACGGAGAAATATCGCCAAAAGTTCCCTGGTGAAGACATCCATGCCGTGGTTCGCCGTTTGGTTCTTTCGTATGTCAAGGGTGGGGATGTCATCAAAGATTAGCTTGTGTAAAGAATGAAGCGGAAAAGGCGAGTAGAAATCCTTCAAAAACATCGGTTTCATCGGAAAAAAACAAGCCAGTCTGCTAACGGCGAAAGTCAATCTTCCGCCACATCGGGCAAGGTGAATTACCTCTCGACCGCAGATTTCAAGAAGAAAGTGATGGACTACGAGGCTCATCCCGAAGAGTGGGTGTACGAAGGCACTCGCCCTGCCGTCATCGACTTCTACGCCACATGGTGCCGCCCTTGCAAGATGATGTCGCCCATCGTGGAGCAACTTGCCAAGGACTATGCTGGCAAGATGGATTTCTATAAGGTCGATATTGACAAGGAGCAAGAACTCTCCTCCGTCTTCGGCATCCAAAGCATCCCGACCTTCCTCTTCATCCCTATGAAGGGCAAGCCTACGGCTCAGATGGGAGCGATGCAGAAGGAGGAATTTGAAAAAATCATCAAGGAAGTGATGGGGGAGTAGGGATGCTTTTATAGCATCCCTGTCATGTACTTTTAGGAAGTTTTGTATATTTTTCGGCTCGTAATTGCACCTAACTTAGATTATTATTTGCTGAAATATACACCTAACTTAGATTAATTTCTCGGCAAATCTACACCTAACTGAGGTTATTGCTAAATATTTACACGCACTTCTCCAGCAGCACGAACGTCATGAAGCCAAGGAGCAGGGCGTAGGTGGCTTGCTTCTGGAAGCCATGGGCGTGGGTCTCGGGTATCATCTCATCGCTCGTCACATAGAGCATGGCACCCCCGGCGAATCCCAGCATCACGGGGAGGAAGGAGGCGGAGGCTGAACCCAAGCCGAAACCCAACAGGATGCCCACCACTTCGAGCAGGGCGATGAACACGGAGATGACGAAAGTCCTTGTCGCCGATACTCCTGCGAGCATCAAGGGGGCGATGATGACCATTCCCTCGGGGATGTTTTGCAGGGCGATGCCGAAGGACACTCCCCAGTTGGCCTCGCCAGCCACCTCTGCCGCCGAGCAGACGCTGACACCTGCCGCCATGCCTTCGGGAAGCTTGTGCAAGGCTATCGCCATCACGAAGAGCAGCACGTGGTTGAGGGTGGAGTTGTGCTTGTGTTGTTCGGGGTCGAGTCCTGTGATATGGTGCAAGTGGGGAGTCACCAAGTCGAGCACGTTCAGGAACAAGGCTCCTGCCATCACGCCGATGGCAACCAGCCACCAGAGCGAAGTCTGACCGAAAGCGGGTACGATGAGGCCGAGCGTGGAGGCTGCAAGCATGATGCCTGCGCAAAATCCCAGTACGGTGTCGTTCCACTTGTGGGGCAATTCCTTGATGAAGAAGCCCAGGATGGCTCCTATGATGGTGGCACCGCAAAGTCCTGCGGCACTTATCAAAACATTTGTCATAATTTCCTAAACTTTTCTGCAAAATTACTTCTAAGTTTAGGGATAACCAAATTTTTCTTTAGCTTTCGGAGAAAAATACATAAAAGTAAGTACTGAAAAATGCAGAAATATGGCATTTCTCAGTACTTATGGGGATGAAATAGAGAATTTCCTCTATGAAAAGTTTGTCATATCTTACTTGATGATGCGATAATAGTCCTCCTTGCGAGGCTTCACTGTGTGGGGATGAGCGGAAGCGTAACCGAGCGACAAGGCTCCCACGCCCATCAACCCCTCGGGGAGATTCCATTCTTTCATCAGTTTCTTGCCTTCTTCGGTGGCAAACATGATGTTCTCGCGGTTGATCCAGCAGGAGGAAAGTCCGATGGAGTGGGCGGCAAGCATCATGTTGCCGAGGATGAGGCTTCCGTCCTTCACGTTGTTCGGGTCATCCTCACGGGCCAACACGATGACGATGGTAGGCGCACCATAGTAAGGGTCGCTCTCCACGCCCATCGCCTCGGCGTTCATCTTGCGAAGACGAGCGCAAGTGTCGGGGTTCTGCACGGCGATGATGAAAGGCTCTTGTGAGCCATGACCTGTTGCCGCCCATGTGCCAGCCTCCAATACGGTTTTCAACTCCTCGTCGGTAATCTGGTCTGTCTTGTATCGACGAATGCTTCTTCTCTCCTTAATGGCTTTTAATACTTCGTTTTCCATTTTTTTCTTATGTTTTATAAATTACATCGGGCACCCAGTGTCCTCTTCGTCTATGTATTGGCTCAAAACTCGTCCGATTCTTGCCAAACCTTGCATCAAGGTCTGACGAGGACAAGCGATGTTGATGCGCAGATAGCCTTGACCAGCCTTCTTGCCATACATCGTGCCACTGTTCACGAATACCTTACCGTCCTCCATGAGCTTCTCGTAAGCCTCGTCGGAAGACAACTCGAATGGCAGGATGTCGAGCCAAACGAGGTAAGTGCCTTCGAGCTTGGTGACACGCACTTGTGGCAACTCGGTGTTGAAGAACTCCTTCAAAGCCAGATAGTTCTCATAGAGATACTGGTTGAGCTGGTCGAGCCATTCTTCGCCATCGTTGTAAGCAGCTTGGAGGGCGATGACACCAAACGGATTGACATCGCAAACCTCGTTGATGTTGATGGCACGGTCGATGCGACGGCGAAGGGCGGCATCTGGGCAGATGATGTAGGCTATCTGAAGACCAGCGATATTGAACGCCTTGGTAGGGGAGTTCAAAACCACGCAGTTGTTTTTCGCCTCCTCGCTGATGCTGGCAAATGGTGTGTAGTGATAGCCTGGCATGACGAGTTCGCAATGGATTTCATCGGCAATAACCTTCACGCCATGCTTTATGCAGATGTCGTTCATGCGCTCCAATTCCTCCTTCTTCCACACTCTGCCAGCAGGGTTGTGAGGGTTGCAGAGCACGAAGGCGGTAACCTTCTCATCGGCACATTTGCGCTCGAAGTCCTCGAAATCTATCTCATAGGTGGAGTTATCCACACGGCGAAGCTCGTTTTCCACAATCTCGCATCCGTTGTTCTTGATGCTGGAGAAGAAACAGTTATACACAGGTGTCTGCACCAAGACTTTCTCGCCTGGCATGGTGATTGCCTTCAAGCAGCAGGAGAGGGCAGGCACTACGCCCGAAGTGTAGAGAATCCAGTCTTTCTCTATCTGCCATCCGTGACGGCGAGAGAACCAATTGGTGATAGCCTCGTAATAAGAATCGGGCACGAGGGTATAGCCGAAGATGCCGTGCGCCACTCGCTTCTGCAGAGCTTCGATGATGCAAGGGGCGGTCTGGAAGTCCATGTCTGCCACCCACATCGGGATGACACCGTCCTCCTTCACCAAGTCCCACTTGTAGGAGTTCGTGCCACGGCGGTCTATGATTTCATCAAAATTGTACTTCATATTTCCTTTTTAGTTTATTTTCTTTGTTTGCCGGTGTTCATATAATGAACGGGGGCTAATCTCTGTTATTTCGACTTGTCGATGATTTCGCAAGCCCCCTTAGGTGCTTTGGCAAACTCAGTGTAAGTCACGCTTCCCACCTCGTCGGCTTCGATACGACCAGAGATAGGATTCTTGATGTTGGTGATAGCACCCTTGATGTGTGCGTCGATGTTCGTACAGTCCTCGAAGGCACGGTCGCACGCCTTGTCAAAGGTGCAATCCTCCAATACCACGTTGTCCATGTAGCAGAGAGGTTGCTCGCCACTGATATGACAACGCACGAACTTGATGTTCTTGCTATGCCAAGCGAGATACTCGCCATTCAACTCAGAGTCATAGACCGTCACGTTCTCGCACTCCCAGAAACTGTCCTTGGTGGTAATCTTGGCATGGTGAACCTCCACGTTCTCGCAATACTGGAAAACGTACTTCGAGTCGCTCTCCAATCCATCCACGTAGATGTTCTTCGAGAACATGAATGGATAAGTGCCGTCGTGGAGCTTCACGTTCTTCAACTTCAATCCATCCACCTTCCAGAAAGTCTCGTCTGCATCGGTGATGTTGACGTTCTCCAATTCCAAGTTGTTCATCTCACGGAAGAACTTAGGACCGTCGATGACGCAATCCTTCATCACCATGTC
Organism: Waltera intestinalis; assembly: GCA_963628185.1. Lineage (GTDB taxonomy): Bacteria > Bacteroidota > Bacteroidia > Bacteroidales > Bacteroidaceae > Prevotella. Next base: position 23,948 of record CAVGEN010000094.1, read on the forward strand.
GTTGCTATACCAGATGGCAGAACGGCTCTCAGGGGCGAAGTAGCAGTCGGTAATCACCGAGCCGTCCACATGCCACCAAGGGTATTTGCCATAAAACTTGGAGTTGTGGCACTCCAGGTTCTTGCAGCACTTGATGCCCGACTCGCCATCAGTAATCGTAATATCTTCCAAACGAACGTCGTGTGCGCCAAAGAGCGGACGCTCACCTCCGAATTCCTTATTCTTTATCAATTCCATTTCCTTTATACCTTATTATAATTATATACAATTCCAATTTCGCTTGCAAAGTTACAAAAATAATGCCAAAGTAGGATAAGCAACATTACAGAAAGATGTATCTTTATTACTTGCAAAGTGCTGACGCTGACACTGACAGTTGGAATTTCCGCAAGGTATAAGTGTGTCATTAGAGCAATTAAGGTATTCTTTGAGGCATGGGCATCGTACCCTTTTTCGTGCTGTTTTGGTATTTATTACTTCCAAAACTTTTAAAAAAAAGGGGATTTGGAAGTAATAAACGCATTTTTTGTTATCTTTGCATGCGAATTATATCAACAAGGTAGTCTTGGTGATTAAAATATAAAAAAGTAGAATGGTATGTTGATAGGTCGTGAAAAAGAAAAACAAATACTGATAGATGCTCTTGATTCTGAGTATTCTCAGTTTATCGCAGTGTATGGTAGAAGACGTGTGGGTAAGACTTTCTTGATAAGAGAGGCTTACGACTATCATTTTGCCTTCCAGTTTACAGGTGCAGCTAATACGGCTCCTCGCAAACAATTGGTTCGGTTTAGAAAAGCACTGATGGCTCATGGGCTGAAAGAGGTGCCACAGTTAGGTACTTGGATAGATGCTTTCTTCGAATTAGAACGATATATTGATGGATTGCCAGAAGGAAAAAAAGTTATATTCTTCGATGAGCTGCCTTGGATGGATGCACCACGAAGTGGATTCCTTTCTGAGTTGGAGGTCTTTTGGAATGGTTGGGCATCGGCACGCAAAGATATTGTATTCGTGGTTTGTGGAAGTGCTACGGCATGGATGGTGAAGAAGATATTGAAGAACAAGGGCGGTCTTCATAACCGCTTGTCACATCGTATAGCTTTGCAGCCATTTGGCTTGGGATTGTGCGAAAAAATGGCTGAGGCTCAGCACTTAGCTTTGAGCCGAATGCAGGTCTTGGAAACTTATATGGTGTTTGGTGGCGTGCCGTATTATTGGAGTCTTTTGCAACCAGGGCAAAGTGTGGCGCAGGAAATAGACCGTTTGGTGTTTTCTGCGGATGGCGATTTGCATGATGAGTTTCAGATGCTTTATGCCTCTTTGTTTTCAAGTCCTCAACCTTATATTAATATTGTTACAGCTTTAGCTGATAAGAAAATGGGAATGACACGAGAAACTTTAGCTGCTGTTCTAAGAGTAGAGTCAAGTGGTTTCTTTTCTTCCCTCCTCGAAGACCTGGAGTGGTGTGGCTTCATCCGCAAGTACAATGCCTTGGGCAAGAAGACGAAGGATGCTTTATATCAATTGATAGACCCTTTTACTTTATTCTATTTTGAGTTTGTGAAAGGTAACCAGAGAATGGTGAACTATTGGCAAGCTATTCATGGGATGCCGAAGTACAACACTTGGTGTGGATTGGCATTCGAAAGAGTGTGCTTTGCGCATGTCGAACAGATTAAGCGAAAATTGGGTATCAGTGGCGTTCTTACAGGTGTTTATTCTTGGCGATGCCAGCCGAATGAAGAGGAAGGATACGGAGGTGTACAGATAGATATGCTGATAGACAGAAATGACGGCATCATCGACCTGTGTGAGATGAAGTATTCTGACACAGAATATTCCATCTCTTTGCAATATGCTCAGGAGATGGCTCGTAAGCGTGCGGTCTTTCAACAAGTAAGCAAAACAAAAAAAGCTGTGCATTTGGTACTTGTCACAACCCAAGGCATTGCGCCGGGCATTAATCAATATTCTGTGCAAGCTTGTGTCGTATTAGACGATTTGTTCAAGTTGGAGTAAAGTAACAGTTTGCGGAATGTTGCAAAATAATGGCAAAGTAGGATAAGCAACATTACAGAAAGATGTATCTTTATTACTTGCAAAGTGCTGACGCTGACAATTACAGTTGAAATTTCCTCAGGTGTAGCCTCTAAGATTCAAAAATTACTCTCGAAATGAAAACATTTCGAGAAAACTCTTGGAGGAAAGGAAAAGAAAATGTATCTTTGCCTTGTCAATCTAAAAACATCACCTTTGGAATGATATGGATGAGATTTTGACGATACAAAGCGCAAGCTATGTCGGCGATTATAATATCGTCGCCGAGTTTAGTAATGGCGAGACAAGGTTGCTTGGTTTTAGCGAACTAGTTGCGTCGGGTAGGGGGGAATGCTTAAATCGTTGGCAGATAAAGAGTATTTCCGTCATTTCTCCCTCGACCCATTTACGATAGATTGGAACAATGAAGTCGGTTTTGAACCAGAATATCTTTACGAAATGAGCAAGCCTCTTCCGAAATATTATGTTGATAATGTGAAACATGATATGGTGGCGGAAGAAGTACATCATGGTTGACGTAAATAAAGTGTTGGTTAGTGAAATAGTATAACAATAAAAACAAAAAATATGAAGAAGTTATTAACTCTAATGATGGTGGTGATGGTATCGCTGACGACTTTACAAAGTGGTGACACTGACAAATGTCTATAAAGTTACCTCCATAGAGGCTCGGAACTCCAATTCTCTGGAAATCCCATTGCTGTCGGGTCAACCTGTGAGTAAGAAACGAGTAGGGATTTGATACCATTCTTGAAGTTCAATCCATATCCCATAGAATCAAGCCAATATGCGATGCAACAGGCTATGGCATATACTTTGTTTGCATCGACACCTTCAATGTTCACCCATGCACCACGTAAAGAGGCTTTTATTTGTGGAGCGTTGGAAAGATAACGGTTCCAAAGCCGTGAGTGGTGTGCGCAACAATTCCTCAGAACGGTAACGCTGCGCATCCAACTTTCCAACACTTCGTGCTGTGGAAGATTGAACTGACGAGCAACACGTTTCTTCAACTTCTTGTCACTGAAATTGTAATATAGTTTTGAAAGTGTACCGAAAGATGCCAGTTCAAGCGTTTTCCATGCTGGTGGGAAAATTGGTTTGTCATAGTTGCGCCTATGTTCTTTGATAAAGTCCTCCTTGCTACGCTGGAGTTCTCGGTCTATGGAATTCATGTTTTCTATAAACTTGTGTTCATCATCAACAAGATTCGTGTCAAAGAACCAAAACGGACCATGCTCCAAAGAAAACTCTTGTATGATTTTTGTACGTAAAGCTATTTCTAATCGCTGGACAGCCTTAAACATCAAATCTCTCAACTCTATATCAAAGTTGTAGAGAGCTACTGCGTCTTCAAATCGGCTGTTTGGTTTAAATTGATGCGTAGTTTTGTCAGCCTCCATTGGACGAAGGTATTGAACAAAACGAAAATAGCTGACCTCTCCAAGAAATTTTGCAGCCTTGGAGGAATCAGCAATATTTAAGCCTCTACTTTTTAGTAGTTCTATTTGTTCTGAAATAGAAAGAGCCTGTTTTGTGTATAATCTTAATGTACTAATAAAAAGCAAAAGACCCGCCCTGGTTCGCTGTTCAAATGGGAAGCGTGGCGGATTCTGTTGCTGCAAAGATACGAATAATCATTGATAATACAAACTTTTTGGCAAGAAAAATCACGTTTTGTCGCAAAATAAAGCAGATTTTGAAATGAAATTTCTATCTTTGCAGTGCGAGAACCCACCAAGCCTCTCAACGATGCTCAAATGTGTGGGTCGTTTTTTTGTATGTAGATTCTACCATCTATCATACAATAGAAAAAGGCTGAATGAAAGAGAAACACTCTAATCATTCAGCCTTTATTTTATCTTATAACCTTTCTACAAGGGAAGGGATTACAAGTTAGGGTTCATCTTAGTCCACTCCTCAACGGCAGGAACGATGCCAAGCTCTACGATCTCGTCGCGCATCTTGCAGAGGTGCTCGTAAGACTGCTTCAAGCTAGCCATCTCCTCCTCTGTGCCCTGAGGCTCTGTGAAGTGAACGCCAGTCTTGTCGATTGTGGTAGGCATAGCCATCATCACATTCTTGAAACCGCACTTGTCGCACTTGACGAAGCAACCTGCTGGCAATGTGAACTTCTCGCCACCCATGGCAGCCTCGATCATCTTGACAGCGTTGTATGCTGGGCTCTGGAATGAAGAACGGCCACGGAGCTTGATGATGTTGGAACCACCCTGTATGGTGTGGTGCTTGATCTCCTCCCAACGCTCGTCGGAAAGACCCATCTCTGCCAATGGCTTGCCGTCAACCTTCACCTGTGATGCGAATACAGCCATCTGCTCGCCGTGACCACCGTATGTGTGAGCACCTGTCACCTTGTCCTGCTGAACGCCGAACTCGAGAGCCAAAGCCTGCTGCAAACGAGTAGAGTCGAGAGCTGCGAGAGATGTCAACTGGTTTGGCTTCAAGCCAGAGTGGATCAATGCTGTGAGGGCTGTAACGTCAGCTGGGTTGAAGATAACCACCACGTGCTCTACCTCAGGGCAGTACTTCTTGATGTTGTCACCGAACTCTGCGGCGATCTTGCAGTTGCCCTTGAGAAGGTCTTCGCGAGTCATACCCTCCTTGCGAGGAGCACCACCGGAAGAGATGATATATTTAGCACCAGTGAAAGCCTCCTCAGGGTTGACTGTATAAGTTACGTTAACGCCTGGGAAAGCGCACTGCTGGATCTCGTCGAACACACCATGAACACCTGGCTCATAGATGTCGTAAAGACAAATGTTTGGAGTAAGGCCGAGCATCAATGCGCTCTGTACCATGTTAGAACCAATCATACCGCCGGCACCGACGATCAAAAGCTTGTCATTAGTTAAAAATTCCATAACTACAATTTTTATTTTAAGTTGTTATTAATTTCTTTATTGGAAATGCTTGGAGCATTCCTTGGAATGGAGGGGGATGCCCTCTGGATGAAGGAGTGAGACACCGGCTAAAACTTGATGAAAGAATTATGGTGTAAAACAACCCTTTTTCTCTTTTCCGACCGCAAAATTACTAAAAAGTAATGTAATTCGTGCATTTATTTGCGCTTAAATTTGTTGTTAATTCTTAAAATTATTATCTTTGTAATCTCTAATTAGCAAAAACGTATTATAAGCCTCCTCTCTTATATATATAATAAGGTGTAAATGGAGACGTGGGGCTGGCGGATGGATAAAATTTTGATAAATATAGAATTAAAATCATACGGCTATGAATGAAATCAATCAGAGATTGGCAAGTTTGAGGGAGGTGATGAAGAGGGAGCATCTTTCGGCTTTCATCTTCCCGAGTACGGATGCTCACCAAAGTGAGTATGTGGCAGACCATTGGCAGGGGAGGGCTTGGATTTCCGGTTTCAATGGCTCGGCAGGAACTGCTGTGGTCACCATGCGGTCTGCGGCGTTGTGGACTGACTCCCGCTATTTTCTGGCAGCGGAAGAACAGTTGAAAGATACCGAGTTTCAGTTGATGAAACTGAAAATAGAGGGCACGCCTACGATCGTGCAGTGGATTGCGGGCGAGTTGGCAAGGGAGGATGAGGCGAACGAAGGTGGCACTTCGCATGAAGTGGGGTTGGATGGCATGGTCAACTCCTACAATGATACGGTCGCCCTGGCTTCCGACCTCAGAAAGGCTGGTGGCATCACGGTTCGCACCAACTTCGACCCCTTGGAGGTGATTTGGAAGGATCGCCCTGGCATCCCCGAAAATCCAGTGGAAATCCATCCGATGGAGTATGCGGGCGAGTCGGTCGCTTCTAAAATCGACCGCATCCGCAAGGCGTTGAGGACTCTCCATGCCGACGGTATGCTCGTCTCTGCCCTTGATGACATCGCCTGGACGCTCAATCTTCGGGGTACGGATGTGCACTGCAATCCTGTTTTCGTTGGTTATCTTCTGATTTCAACCGACGAGGTGTCGCTTTTTGTCGATGGAAAGAAGGTTTCAGCAGAGGTAGCCGAGTATTTGGAGCAGAATGGAGTCTCCTTATATGATTATAACAAGGTGGAAGAGGGCTTGAAGGCGTATTCTGAATATAACATCCTGCTTGACGGCGACGAGACCAACTATTATCTCTGGAAGACGGTGCAATGTAGGGAGATTGTGGCGCGCAAGTCGCCTATTCCTGTCATGAAGGCGGTGAAGAATGAGACGGAGATTGCAGGCTATCGGAATGCGATGCTTCGGGACGGCGTGGCAATGGTGAAATTCTTGAAGTGGCTCAAGCCTGCTGTGGAGGCTGGAGGGCAGACGGAAATATCCATCGACAAGAAGTTGACTGCCTTGCGTGCTGAGCAAGATTTGTTCCGCGACATCTCCTTTGATACCATAGCAGGGTATGGCGCCCATGGAGCCATCGTCCATTATGAGGCAACGCCTGAGACTGATATTCCTCTGAAACCCGAGGGGGTGATCCTGATAGATTCCGGCGCACAATATCAAGATGGAACGACCGACATCACTCGTACTGTCGCCCTCGGGCCTGTAACCGAGGAGATGAAACGTATCTACACGTTGGTGCTGAAAGGACATATCCAGTTGGAACTGGCGAAGTTCCCTGATGGGGCAACGGGGACACAGCTGGATGCACTCGGCAGAGAGGCGATGTGGCGAGAGGGGTTCAACTTCTTGCACGGCACGGGGCATGGAGTGGGTTCTTATCTCTGTGTGCACGAAGGCCCTCACCAGATTCGCATGGAGTGGAAACCGACTCCTTTGCGGGCTGGGATGACTGTGACTGACGAGCCAGGCTTGTATCTGGCGGGTAAGTTTGGCGTGCGAACAGAGAACACCTTATTGATAAAAGACTATATGGAGACGGAGTTTGGCAAATTCCTCCAGATGGAATCGCTGACGCTCTGTCCGATAGACACAGCTCCGATAGATGTGACAATGCTGCTTCCCGAGGAAATCAAATGGCTCAATGAGTATCACGGGGAAGTATATGAAAAAATATCTCCTTATCTTGATGAGGAGGAGAAGGCGTGGCTAAAGGATGCAACTAAGCCAGTCGGCTAGAAGGGGTGCGGGCTTGCAAGGTGTGCTTGGGCCAATAATCGACTTGAAAAATGCCTTTCAAGCTCCTTGGCTCAGCTCTAAAACCAACAAAATGAGCATTTTGAAGTAAAAAAACGCCTAAAAGCTTGGTTATTTGATAAATAAGATGTAATTTTGCAGCCGCAAATTGTGGCATCGTGCCCTTTTTGCTTAGAATATTAAGTTTAACGTAATAAATTAAAAGCAAAACAAAATGATTATTGTACCAGTTAAGGACGGTGAGAACATCGAGAGAGCTCTCAAGAAGTTTAAGAGAAAGTTTGAAAAGACAGGTGTTGTTAAGGAGCTTCGCGCTCGTCAGCAGTATGACAAGCCATCTGTTTTGAAGCGTCTCAAGATGGAACACGCCATCTACGTACAGCAGTTGCGCGCTAACGAGGAATAATACTCGGTTTCTTGATGAGAAAGGCTTGAAAAACCGCTCAAAGAGAAACGAAAAGTAAAAAATCCTCAAAAAATTTGGTAGTTTGAAATAATTTCCGTAAATTCGTTGCCAAATTAAGAAAGGTGCAACGCCATGTTGAATATTGATGAGTTCTTGGACTACCTCAGACGGGAGCTGAATCGCTCTCAGAGGACGGTAGATAGTTATGGGGAAGACCTTCGGGCTTTCGAGACATATTTTCAAAACTTGTCGGATTCGCTCTCTTGGGAGACGGTCGATTCAGATGTCATCCGCAACTGGATGGAGCATATGGTCGATAAGGGCAATAAGGCAACGTCAGTCAGCCGTCGGTTAAGTGCCTTGCGTACTTTTTACCGGTATGCTCTTACGAGACATCTCGTTGATTCGGATCCTGCGCACAAGGTCAGATGCCCAAAGAAAGAAAAGCCGCTGCCTCAATTCTTGAAAGAGAAAGAGATGGACGACTTGCTTGACAGGCAAAAGTGGGGGGATGATTATAAAAGTGTGCTGTCGCGCACGATTATCATGACTTTCTATGAGACTGGATTGCGGTTGTCGGAACTGCTGGGGCTTGATGACAAGTCGGTAGATTTTGTAAATCGAGTGCTGCGGGTTACGGGCAAAGGGGATAAACAGCGTGTCATACCTTTTGGCGACGAACTAAGTGAGTCTCTCACCGACTATATAAAACTTCGCAATGCAACGGTGGACGCGAAAAGTTCCGCCTTGTTCCTTTCCGTAAAAGGAAAGCGGATGAATGCAAATGCGGTTCGTGATATAGTCAAGGCTGGGCTGACAAGAGTGAGTTCGCTGAAAAAAAGAAGTCCGCACGTCTTGAGGCATACATTTGCCACGGCAATGTTGAATCATGATGCGGGTATCGAGAGTTTGAAGAAACTGTTGGGACATGCCAAGCTCTCCACCACGGAGATTTATACGCATACAACGTTCGAGCAGTTGAAGCGAGTATATACAGAAGCCCATCCGCGGGCATAACCTTTTAAAATTGGAGGTCACTATGGAAATTAAGATTCAGTCGATTCATTTCGATGCTACCGAGAAGTTACAGGCGTTTATCGAGAAGAAAGTCGCCAAGTTAGAAAAAACTTACGAAGATATACAGAAAGTAGAGGTGCAATTAAAGGTCGTGAAGCCTGCTACTGCTCTCAACAAGGAGGTTCATCTCGAAGTAGCTGTCCCCGGTTCCACTCTTTTCGTGGAGAAGACATGCGACACTTTCGAGGAGGGGATCGACCAAGCAGTGGATTCAATGAAGGTTCAATTGACCAAATTCAAAGAAAAAATGCGCAATCGATAAAAAAAAGTCGAAAAAATTTTGTAGATTCAAAATAATGTTGTATCTTTGCAGCCGTTTTCCGATAGGTCGAAAAACTAGCCGTATTGCGGCTGTAAAGATTGCCTCTTTAGCTCAGTTGGCCAGAGCACGTGATTTGTAATCTCGGGGTCGTTGGTTCGAATCCGACAAGAGGCTCAAAAGAAAGTAGGGTGGTTACCAGAGTGGCCAAATGGGGCAGACTGTAAATCTGCTGGCTATGCCTTCGGTGGTTCGAATCCATCACCACCCACTCGATTTGCGGAAATAGCTCAGTTGATAGAGCACTAGCCTTCCAAGCTGGGGGTCGCGG
>CAVGEN010000095.1:0-32924 GCA_963628185.1 Waltera intestinalis
CTCGTCCCAATTGAAGTCGTCCAATGGCTTTACGTTCTTTAAATCTGACATAAAATTAAATAAAAAATTAAAATTAATAAAGTTAGACTTTATGTGAATTATATAAATCGGGCGCAAAATTACTCATTTTTCTTCAAATAGCAACACTTAACTTGTTGTGAAGTGCGAGATTTATTGTATTTTAACTAAAAAGTTGGACAACAGGCACTCTTTATTCCTATATACCTTATTATATATAATAGCTCATAGACTTCACTTGACTGTTAATTCGCCTATATTTTACAAAAAAGCGATTCTTTTTGCATGAGTGTGCTCTTTTTTTGCTAACTTTGCACGCTGAAAGAGACTAAACGTTTAGAAAAGTATAGAAAATAATGATATCAGTAGAAGGATTGAAGGTGGAGTTTGGCGTGAAACCGCTGTTCCATGATGTTAGTTTTGTCATCAACGACAGAGATCGTATCGCCCTTGTCGGCAAGAATGGTGCGGGTAAATCTACCATGCTCAAAATACTGTGTGGTTTGCAGAAACCTACGTCGGGAGTGGTGGCTGTGCCGAACGATACGACCATCGGATATTTGCCGCAGGTGATGAAGCTACAGGATGATACTACGGTGAAGGAGGAGACACGTAAGGCTTTCGCTCATAATACAGAGATGAAGGCTAGGCTCGACAAAATGCAGCAAGAAATGGCTGACCGCACTGATTATGAGAGCGATGAGTATGCTCGACTTGTGGAAAAGTTTACCCAGGAACATGAGAGATACATGATGATGGGGGGCGAGAACTACGAGGCGGAGATAGAGCGCACGCTCACAGGTCTTGGCTTTACACGTGATGACTTCGAGCGTCCTACCAGAGAATTTTCTGGTGGATGGCGTATGCGTATCGAATTGGCGAAGATTCTGTTGCAGAAACCTGATGTGCTTTTGCTCGATGAGCCTACCAACCACCTTGACATTGAGAGTATTCAGTGGCTGGAACAGTTCTTGGCGCAGAGTGCGAAGGCTGTTGTGCTGGTGAGCCACGACCGTGCCTTTATTAATAATGTGACCAATCGCACCCTGGAAATCACTTGTGGAAGGGTGGAAGACTACAAGGTGAAATATGACCAATACGTCGTGTTGCGCCAGGAACGTCGCGAACAGCAGTTGAGGGCTTACGAGAACCAGCAGAAGGAAATCGCTGACATCAAGGACTTTATCGAGCGATTCCGTTACAAGCCGACAAAGGCTGTGCAGGTGCAGAGCCGTATCAAGCAGCTGGAGAAAATCGTGCCTATCGAGGTCGATGAGGTGGATCGTAAGCAGATGCACTTGAAATTCCCTCCTTGCCTGCGTAGTGGCGATTACCCCGTTATCTGCGATGAGGTGCGCAAGGATTATGGCGACCATACCGTCTTCGACCATGTAACCTTGACCATCAAGCGAGGTGAAAAGGTGGCTTTCGTCGGCAAGAATGGCGAGGGTAAATCTACGCTTGTGAAATGTATCATGGGGGAAATTCCTTTTATAGGAACCTTGAAGATAGGCCATAATGTGCAGATAGGGTACTTCGCCCAGAACCAGGCACAGCTGTTGGATGAGAACATCACGATATTTGACACGATCGACCGTGTGGCTACTGGCGAAATGCGTTTGAAAATCAACGATCTCTTGGGATCTTTCATGTTTGGTGGGGAGACCTCGGAGAAATATGTGAAGGTGCTGAGTGGTGGCGAGCGTAGCCGGTTGGCAATGATCAAACTCTTGTTGGAGCCTGTCAACCTGTTGATTCTCGATGAGCCTACCAACCACTTGGATATGCAGTCGAAGGATGTGCTGAAGGAAGCTATCAAGGCTTTCGACGGTACGGCTATCATCGTGAGCCATGACCGTGAGTTTTTGGATGGACTAGTCGATAAGGTATATGAGTTTGGCGGTGGCAAGGTACGTGAGCATCTGGGTGGTATCTACGACTATCTCCGTGCCCACAATGCAGACTCGATCAATGCTGCCCTTGAAGGTAGGGTAAGTGAAGAACGAAGAACGAAGAACGAAGAATCCAATAGTTCTTCTGTTGGCAAGCAAGATAATTCTTCACTCTTCACCCTTCAGCCTTCACTCAAAAAGCAGAGCTATGCCGAGCACAAGGAGCAACAGAAGAAGATAAGAAAGGCTGAGAAGGCTGTCAAGGAATGTGAGCAACGTATCGAAAAATTGGAGGTGCGCAAGAAGGAGATAGACGATATGTTGATGAAACCGGAGAACGCCACCAATATGGAGCTTGTGACGGAATACACTTCGATCATGAAGAAACTCGATGAGGAGAACGAGCGTTGGCTTGTCTTCTCGGAAGAGTTGGAAGAATTGTCGAACGAATGAGTATAAACTATTAATAATAAAATAATTAACTAACGATGAACATGAAAATGATTCTCCCGATGTTGATGATTGTTGCTATGCCTGTTGGCGTAGAAGCACAGAACAAGTCGGGGCTTGTCATGGAGAACTTTGACAAGACAGCAAAGCCTGCAGACGACTTCTATCAGTTTGCTACAGGTGGATGGCAGAAGAACCATCCACTCCCGGCAGCCTACAGTCGTTTTGGTAGTTTTGACCAGTTGCAGGAAGACAACAACAAGCGTATCAACACAATTCTCGCAGAACTTCAGAAGAAGTCTTACAAGAAGGGTACCATTGAGCAGAAACTTTCCGACTTCTATAAGTTGGCTCTTGATGTAGATGCTCGCAACAAGGCAGGCATTGCTCCCGTAAAACCTCTTCTCGACGAGATGGAGGCGGCCAAGACCAAGGAAGATTTGCAGAAAATTCAGTTGAAGTATGCCGCACAGGGTTATGGCGTAAGTTTCGGCGCTGGCTTTGGCGCCGACGAGAAGAACGTAACTATGAACATCTTCAATGTAAACCAGGGAGGCTTGACTCTTGGGCAGAAAGACTACTATGTCAACAATGATGCTGCGACAGTGGCAATCCGTGAGGCTTTCAAGAGCTATATTCAGAAGATGTTCCAACTCTATGGCTTCTCGGCGGAAGAGGCTGCCAAGAAAGAGCAGGCTGTGTTCCAGCACGAAACTATGTTGGCTCTCATCTCGAAGAGCATGACAGAACTCCGTGACCCTCAGGCCAACTACAACAAGATGACTCTCAAGGAGTTCAAGGAGAATTATCCTAACATCAACTTGGAGGAAATGTGTAATGCGGAAGGTGTCAAGAGCGAGTATATCCAGGAGATGATTGTGGGGCAACCTGCGTTCATGGCAGGTCTTGACAAGATTACCGCAGCGGAGAGCGCAAGCACCCTTCGCGCCTTGATGGAGTGGGATGTGATTACAAGCTCTTGCTCTTATCTGACAGACGAGATTCGTGAGGCCAACTTCGAGTTCTTTGGCAAGACCATGAGCGGTCGCAAGGAGGACTATCCTCTCTGGAAACGTGCTACCAACCAGGTTCAGGCACAGATGGGCGAGCCTCTCGGTCGCATGTACTGCAAGAAGTATTTCCCGGAGTCCTCAAAGAAAATCATGGAGACATTGGTGAAAAATCTGCAGGTGAGTCTCGGTCAGCGTATCGATGCCCAGACTTGGATGAGCGACACCACCAAGGCTGCCGCCCACAACAAGCTCGACAAGTTCTATGTCAAGATAGGTTATCCTAACAAGTGGACGGATTTCAGCAGTTTGGAAATCGACCCATCAAAGAGCTTCTATGAGAACGTGATGGCATGCCGCAAGTTCGTTCACGACAAGCACATCAGCGAGAAGGCTGGCAAGCCCGTGGACAGGGACGAGTGGCACATGACACCTCAGACAGTCAACGCTTACTATAACCCGACAACCAACGAGATTTGTTTCCCGGCAGGTATCCTCCAATACCCATTCTTTGACCCTAAGGCTGACGAGGCATTCAACTATGGTGCCATCGGCGTGGTAATCGGTCATGAGATGACTCACGGATTTGATGACCAAGGTCGTCAGTATGATGCCGACGGCAACATGAAGGACTGGTGGACAGCTAACGATGCCAAGGGCTTCGAGAAGCGTGCCGACCTCTATGCCAACTTCTTCAGCAACATCAAGGTGTTGCCTGACTTGAACGCAAACGGTCGTTTCACATTGGGTGAGAACTTGGCAGACCACGGAGGATTGATGGTGTCATTCAACGCTTTGAAGAATGCTACTGCCAAGAAACCTTTGAAGAACAAGGATGGTTTCACCCCAGCTCAGCGTTTCTTCCTTGCATACGCAGGTGTTTGGGGACAGAACATCACCGAACAGGAGATTCGCAACCGTGTGAAGCGTGACCCTCATGCTCTTGGCGAGTGGCGTGTCAATGGTGCGCTGCCACACATCAATGCCTGGTATGAGGCATTTGGTGTGAAGAAGGGCGACAAGATGTACATCCCTGAATCGGAGCGTTTGGAGTTGTGGTAAAAAGAGTCAGCCCTGGAGAATAATCTACGGCTGAAATCACAAATATGATTAATTAAAAGGATGCCAAAAGAATTTTTGGCATCCTTTTTTCGTTTTGTCGCTGAAAATGTGTAACTTTGCACCAAACAAAAGAGAAAGGAATTATAAATGCCATTAAGATTACCCGATAAATTGCCAGCCATCGAGCTGTTGAAACATGAGAATATCTTCGTGATGGACGAGAGTAGGGCGCATAGCCAGGAGATTCGCCCACTGAAAATCGTTGTGCTCAATCTGATGCCTCTGAAGATAACGACGGAGACCGACCTAGTGCGCTTGCTTTCCAACACCCCATTGCAGTTGGAGGTATATTTCATGAAGCTCAAGAGTCATACTCCCAAGAATACGCCGATAGAGCACATGATGATGTTCTATAAGGATTTTGCCGAACTCTCCAAGCAGAAGTTTGACGGAATGATTGTGACGGGTGCTCCCATCGAGACGATGAACTATGAGGAGGTGGAGTATTGGCCGGAGATTGTGCAGATTTTCGACTGGGCCCGCACGCATGTCACCTCCACGCTTTATATTTGTTGGGGTGCCCAGGCTGGACTTTATCATTTCTATGGCGTGCCTAAGTATCCTTTGGAGAAAAAGATGTTTGGCATTTTCCAACAGAAGCCACTCGACCCGTCGCAGCCTATCTTCCGCGGCTTTGACGATGTTTTCAATATGCCTCACAGCCGCCATACCGAGGTGCGCCGCGAGGACATCGAGAAGGTGTCGGGCTTGGACATCATCGCCGAGTCGCCGGAGAGTGGGGTCAGCATCGTGATGGCTCGTGGAGGTCGTGAGTTTTTTGTCACAGGGCACTTGGAGTATGCGCCCAACACGCTCGACAATGAATATAAGCGTGACATGGGTAAGCGCGATGATGTCGATTTGCCCAAGAACTATTATTGTAATGATGATCCTAAAGAGGAACCTTTGGTGACTTGGCGTGCCCATGCCAATCTTTTCTATAGTAACTGGATCAACTATTATGTTTACCAAGAGACTCCTTACAACATTGATGACATCAAGTAAGTGAAGAACGCAGAATTAACGCATTAGAATGAAGACATTAGAACTGTTGGCTCCTGCTAAGAATCTTGAATGTGGCATAGCTGCCATAGAGCATGGAGCAGACGCTGTATATATCGGTGCTCCACGCTTCGGGGCAAGGTCTGCCGCCGGCAATTCGCTGGAGGACATTCGGCAGCTCTGTGATTATGCTCACCAATATGGTGCAAAGGTGCATGTCACGGTCAATACGATTATCTATGATAGCGAGCTGGAGGATACGCTCAAGATGATTGTGGAACTTGACAACATGGGTGTGGATGCACTCTTGTTGCAAGATATGGGCGTGCTTTGGGAGATAAGAGCCAATAACCTGTGGAGTAGGGAGTTGCATGCCAGTACCCAATGCGATACTCGAACTCCCGACAAGGTATGTTGGCTTACGACCTTGGGCTTTAGTCGGGTGGTCTTGGCTCGTGAACTGTCATTGGACGAGATAAAGGCTATCCACGAGGAGGTGCCTGACAGGGAACTGGAGGTGTTTGTGCATGGTGCTCTCTGCGTGAGCTACTCTGGAGTTTGTTATGCTTCGGAGAAATGCTTCGGCCGTTCTGCCAATCGTGGAGAATGTGCGCAGTTCTGTCGCATGAAGTTTAACCTATGTGATTCGGATGGCAAGGAGATAGAGCACCAGCGTCATCTCTTGTCGCTGAAGGACTTGTGCCAGATAGATTATCTGAAGGACTTGGCTGACGCTGGGGCTAGCTCTTTTAAGATAGAAGGGCGACTCAAGGACGTCAACTATGTGAAAAATGTGGTGGCTGCCTACAACAAGAAGCTGGATGAAATCGTGAGAAATGAACCTATGAAGTATCGCCGTGCTTCTCGCGGACATGTGGAATATACTTTTGTTCCAAACTTGAAGAAGACGTTCAACCGTGGCTTTACCAACTATTTCTTGAAGGGAAGGCAACAGGATATCGCTTCGTTTGACACTCCTAAGGCAATAGGAGAATACGTGGGAAAGGTGAAGGAGATTCGTGGTAAGTTGTCTTTCAATGTAGCTACTACGGCGAGTTTCGCCAATGGTGACGGACTTTGTTTCATCAATGATGACCATGAGTTGGAGGGATTTCGTGTGAATCGTGCCGAGGGCAACCGGCTCTATCCTTTTGGCATGCCTGATCATTTACGTCCTGGCATGGCTCTCTATCGCAACAACGACCATGCCTTTGAGTCCATCTTGTCGCACAAGACGGCGGAGCGACGGATTCCAATCGCTATAGAACTTAGACCTGCCATGGACAACTCTAGCCATGGACAACAGATGGGCATCAACGTCACGGCATACATCTTTAAGAATGTAGCGCAGGGGATGATGTATCAGGCGGCAGAACTGTTCAAGGAATTTCCATTGGAAGTGGCCAAGCGTAGCCAGCGAGATAATATAGAGGATCAGATGCGTAAGTTGGGCGACACCATCTATGAGTGTAAGGAGATAACTTTGCTGGACGGCATGGGTGGCCTCTTTGTGCCAAACAGTGTGTTGGCAGCTATACGCAGAGAGTTGGTTGAGAAGTTGGACGCGCTCAATAAGGAGGCTTTGGACAGGGCTTTGGCTTGGGGCAACGACCGAATGATGTTTGGTGGAGGCTATGTATTTAGCCAGCCTGGAGAGCATTGCATGGATTCCGAGGAGTTTGTTTGGCAACCAGAGTATGGCAAGTGGGGCTATCTTTACAATATTGCCAATGCCAGTGCTCGTGATTTCTATGAGAGTCATGGTTTGGAGAATATCAAGCCTGCCTTCGAGTTGGAGCAAGGACAAGGTGAGTCGCTTATCATGCAATGTCGCCATTGCATTCGCTATTCGCTGGGCTATTGTGTGAAACGTGGTGGAAAGAAACCTACGTGGAAGGAGCCTTTGTTCTTGGAATTGGGCGATGGAAGGAGATTCCGCTTGGAGTTTGCTTGCAATCATTGCCAGATGAATGTCTATTCTTCTGTAGAAAATTAAAACTTTAGAATAGGATGAAGAAGGGAAATCTCAAAATGCTGATGGTAGGAGTGATGCTGGGCGTGATGATGATGCTCGGCAGTTGCTATCATCGGCATAATGCGAAGCCTCAGCATGCCGCTCTTGTAGAGTATAGCGACAAACAACGTGACTCCATCTCTTTTTCGACGACGCACCATTATACCAATAAGTTTAATTTCGTGGTAGCTGCCGACTCACTGATGCTCATTCGACAGCAGCCGGAGGAGTATGTCAACTTGTTGCCAATAGACAGTTTCTCTGTCAAGAAGAACTGTCTGTTGGTGGTTTCTGATATTCGTATGATTCCGCAAGATTCGATAGACACCGTGTGGGTTCAGTTGGCTACGGAAGACAATACGTTCGGTTGGACGCACGAGTCGAATTTATTGACGAAAGTTGTGCCTGATGACCCTATTTCGCAATTTATCATGACCTTCAGCAACGTCCACTTGCTTATCTTCTTGATAGTTATCGTACTGATAGGTGTGGCATATTTTGTCAAGAAGGTTTATTCCAAGAACGCCAAGATAGTTCATTTCAATGACATCGACTCTCCTTATCCTACGGCTTTGGTGTTGATGGTTTCTCTTTCTGCGGCATTCTATGCCACGATTCAGACATTCATGCCTGAGGTGTGGCGTCATTTCTATTTCCATCCTACGCTCAATCCTTTTGCCGTGCCAAGAGTCCTTGGCTTCTTCTTGGCTTCCGTATGGGCTATCTTGATATTGGGATTGGCATGTGTGGATGAAGTGAAACATCGTCTTCCGTTGGGTGAGGGAATACTCTATCTTGGCGGATTGATAGGTATGTGTGCTTTGGCTTATATTGTGTTTAGCGTCAGTACGTTATATTATGTTGGCTACATTATTTTGGTAATCTATTTTTGGTTTGCCATTCATGCTTACTTGAAGTATCCTAAGTCTTGATGTATTTGCCTGTTTCTGTCCTTTTGGGATGGATTCATAACTAATAAGGATAAGCATGCGGTTTACTTTTTCGTACTTTTGCAGGCGAAAAATAAAATGCTTATGAATTATAGATTTGCATGGATGGCAGCATCCTTGTTTGTTTCTTTGCCTATATCTGCAGATAGCTTGCTTTCGGATAGCAGCAAGGTGATTGATATAGATGAGGTGGTGGTGGTTTCACAACCCAAGGAAATATACCGACTTCGCCAGCAGTCGCTGAGCAGTACCTCGTTGGGTAGTTTTCAAATGCAGAAATTGGGAGCAGGCGATTTGCGCCAGGTGGCTCTTTATATCCCCAATTTTGTGATGCCTCAATACGGCAGTCGTCTTTCTTCCTCTATTTATGTGAGAGGAATAGGTAGCCGTGTCAATAGCCCGGCGGTGGGCATTTATCTGGATGATGTTCCAGTAATGAGCAAGGCGGCGTTCAATCTCCATGATTATCAACTTAGTCGGGTCGATGTGCTCCGTGGGCCGCAAGGTACACTCTATGGGCAAAATTCGGAAGGAGGATTGGTCAGGATGTATTCTCGCAATCCTTTTGAGTATGAGGGTACAGATGTCAAGTTGGGATATGGCAGTCGGAACTTCCGTCAAGTGGAGGCGGCTCATTATCAGAAGGTGGGTGATCGGTTGGCATTTTCTGTGGCAGGGTTTTATCAAGGGTCGAATGGCTCCTTTCGGAATTCTTTTACGGGAGAGCGTGCCGACTTGTCTAATGAGGCAGGGGGAAAAATGCTCTTGAAGATAAAACTCAATCATGGATGGCGTGCCGACTTGCTTGCCAACTATCAGTATGTTGACCAAAATGCCTTTCCGTATGGCAGGTTAGACTTGGAGGCGGGAAAGGTTGAGCAACCTGCCTCTACATTTGTAGGGAAATATTGTCGAAACACCCTTGTGTCAGGACTGAAGTTTCAGCACGTGGGGCGTTTCTTGGATTTCTCATCTACTACCAGCTATCAGTATCTTAACGACCGGATGCTGATGGACCAGGACTATTTGCCTACAGACTATATGAGCATCTTGCAGAAGCAACTTCAGAACTCCTTGACACAAGAGTTGACGTTAAATAGTCATCGGCCAGTAGGTGGCTTCTGGAATTGGACGAATGGGACGTTCTTCTCTTACCAATGGCTTAGGACCCAGGCTCCTGTCTTCTTCAATGAAGGTTTGGTTAAACCGATAGGCGCTGCTATTCAGACGGAAATGTATCAAGCGATGTTGAATAGTATGGTGCAACGTATGATGGCGCAAGGTTTGAGTGAGACGGCAGCTCAGGCTGCGGCTGTGAAGGCTATAGAAAAGGCAGGAGGAGTGAATATGGATGTGGAGATGGGTGCTCCAGGGAAGTATCATACCCCACAGTGGAATCTCGGATTCTTCCATGAGAGTAACTTTGAGGTGACTCCTTCTTTGACGATTACGGCTGGCTTGCGTTATGATTTTATGCATACGGCCATCCAATATGACAGTCGGGCTTTTGTGAAAATGACAGCCCGTGTGATGGGGCAAGAAGCAAGCAACACTTTACGCTCGGTCTTGTGTGGGAAAGCCCATGAGAACTTTCAGCAGTTGTTGCCTAAGCTAGGAGTGAATCTTACGGTAGATTCTAATCACAGCAATGTGTATGCTACCGTAAGCAAGGGCTATAGGGCTGGTGGATATAACATCCAGATGTTTAGTGATATTTTGCAAGCAGAACTGAACCAGAATCGACAGCAGGCGATGCGGGGCGACTATGACGTTCCGCATATAGAAGAGGACTATGCTAAGGTGAACAATACCATTGCCTATAAACCTGAGACATCATGGAACTATGAGGTGGGTACGCATCTTAATCTTTTTGGAAACATATTGCATTTCGACTTTGATGCGTTTTATATGAAGGTGCATAACCAGCAACTGTCTGTGATGGCAGGCAATTATGGCTTTGGTCGTATGATGGTGAATGCAGGAAAGAGTCATAGTTGCGGTGTAGAGGCCACCTTGAGAGGCTTGGTGTTGGATGGAAATCTTGACTGGATGGTCAATTATGGATATACTCGTGCCGTCTTCGACGAATATATGGATGGTGATGGTGCGGATGCAGTCAGCTATGAGCATAAGCGAGTGCCATACGTTCCGATGCATACTTTGTCGGGAATGGCGGATTACAGGATAGACGTGGTTTCTGGTTGTCTGCGTAGTATCACGCTAGGTGCCAATGTCAGTGCGCAAGGTAAGATTTACTGGGATAACGCCAATAGTTATGCCCAAAGATTTTATGCCGTATTGGGAGCGCATGCCGATGCTGATTTTGGAAAAATCCAGCTGGGAATATGGGCAAAGAATTTGACGAATGCGAATTACAATACTTTTGCGGTAGATAACGCAGCCACAGGCAGGAAGGAGTACTTTGCCCAACGAGGCATCCCCTTCCTGTGTGGTGCAGAATTGCGTATTCATTTTTAGTTATATTTGAATGCCGATGCGTCGCATAACCTCTTGTTCCGGACTTCCATAGCCCGTGAGGGCTTGGAATCCAAGAGATGTGCGTTTCTGGTTGTGCATTCTGCGTAGGTCAGCATGGTATTCGTGGTCGATGATTTCACAATAGAATACCTTGTTGAATTCTACGTCGGTAAGTGTGTTGCCTGCTGCCAGCATCTTGCCGTCTTCAATGTTGTCGATGTCATCCAGTCGCAAGAATTGCTTGCCGTCAGCTTCGTATGCCATCAAAAGTGCTGCGTCTTTTTTGGCAGGAGAAATGAAGATTGGTTTCTTATGCGAATACATCTTATATATATGTCCACGCGGTTTCTCGATGAGTTGGGAAACAGGTATCTTGTTGACCTTTCCGTCGTCATATACCACTAGGATGTAGCTTTCGTCATCATGGATGGCAAGGGTAAGAATGCCATCTTCCCATTCGATGTCGTCGAGGATGCACCAATCGGAGCCGTTCAAGATGCGCAGGTAGCAGGCGGTCTCCATTCCATAACCATCGACCCAGTTCTCTGTGATGTTGCTACGCAAGGTGCTTGTCGCAATCTTGTCTTCTGGCAAGGAAATCTGCTTTGACTTGCTTGTTGTCTCCTCTTTTTTCTCTTCGAGGATGACGGGTGCCTGTTCCTCTACCTCTATTTGGTCGAGGTCGGTAGCCGAAGTCTCATACTTGGCGAAGTTTCTGTTCTCCATGATTTCGGTAAGCTCGGACTGTTCGATAGGATAGGTCGAGGTTCCTTCGCGGAGATAGAACTTGTTGTCTAAGCGTAGAGCCACAGGCGATTTGCTAGGTGTAATCTTGATGGCATAGACAAAATGCTTGCCTGCGTCGGGATGCTCAATGATGACAGAGGCGTTGACTTGGTCGCCCAATGCTATGCGTATCCAGTTTCTTACGTGGAGGTCGAACTTGTCCTTGTTGCCGTCAAAATACGCCAAATCATCTTCCAAGCCCTTGGCAGTACCCGTGTCATAAACACCGAGGTAGAGAGTTCCACCGTAGGCATTGACCATTCCGCAGATAACCTTCATGATGTTGAAGGTTTGTTGCTTGATGTCCTCGCGCATACTGTTGTTTGGCGGGAATACGATGGAGGTTTTGAACTCTGTAAGCTGGTCTTCCTCGCCGAATGAGTATATCTTAGGCAATTCAATGTTGACATTGAGGAGGCTCTTTATCTTGGTAATGATAGTTTGCTGATGCTCCTGGAGACCAAAGCCTTCCGCCATGTTGTAGCTTAGCATAAGGCGGGCAAGTTTGGACAGAATGTGCTCATTGTCATATTGATGGCAAATGTCCCATAGGAATTCATTCTTCTCGGGCAATCCGAAACAGTTGACAATGCGCATCTCTACAAGCCGTTGCTTCAGTAGTGGGTATTTCTCCACCATGTCGCTGTTCTTGTTTCCCAACTTCTCCAGTTCCTCGTCGTTCACCTTTCCGTTGGTGCCATAGTCTTCTAGTATGCACAAGAATTGCAGTCTGTGTTCCAGGTAGTCAGTGATGGTCGCATCATCTATCATCTTGGCAAGGATGTGTGCGATAGAGAGGAACGAGTACGCCTTGATGTTGTCTGTTTCCAAGACAGCCTTGTGGTCGATTATGTTGATGATTTCTTTCATATATTCTGGCTCGAAGAGGTCTTCGGACACATCCATGGCCTCTTCTTCCAGCTCCTCCTCTGTTTCTTCATACAAGTCTTCCGCATAGTCTCTCAGTATGTTGGTTGCAGCCTCTTTGACGTTTACTTGGTCATCAGCTTCGCCGATAATTTCACCCTGAATGGCATTTGGACGTTTGGCATCTGTCACTTTGACTCTTACTGAGTCTCCTATGCCGTAGAATGAAGCTTTGTCGGTCATAGGGAAGAATACGCCATATCCGAAAGAAGTAATGCCGCAAGAAATGTTGTTTTTCTCGTCATAATAGAAGATGGTGCAGTCGGACTCCTCACCATAGCTTACTTGCTCTCGAATCATCTCATCGATAAACGAAAGGCAATCGAAAGTATAGGTGCGGACTTCTTCGTTGGGACTACCTACGGAATTGACGCGGGCCTTGAAAATCATCGGCTTTCCTTCATCGTAGAAAGAATCTATGTCGAGCATAGGGTCGTAATGGAACATGCCTAATGCGCCCCCTCGCTGATAGGTGTCAATCCATCCGTCACCCTCATATAGGGAGTCTTCGATGTGACAACGATATCTATATGGGTGCTCATCGTCTTTCCAAAGTATTCTGATGTAGGTCACGGTGCCCACTTCCGGCGCTATCTTTCTAGGCTTTTTCTTGGCAGTCGCTTTTCTGTCTTCGAAGAGACTTTGCTCAATATTGTTCCAATATGTTTTCCAACTGCGAATGTTCTTTTCTTGTTTGCTGATGGAGAATTTGCTTGGATTGTCGAGGAATATCTGTAGGTTGTGCCAGTCAAGGAATCCGATAGGCAACACGTTTCTTTCCTTGTTGGTAGATATGGAACGAGATAAGGTTATGCCATCGGTGCTGACGCTGAATCTCACATTGTGTGCCTCGTAAGAGCGTGTCAGAAAAGTCGTGTTCTGCGACTTGTTGTTGGCCATTTGGTAGGCCAGAATCTCAATGTTGCTATAGTCTCTTCCCCAGGTGAGGTCGAAATGTTTCTCCTCGGAAAGCA
Source organism: Waltera intestinalis (assembly GCA_963628185.1). Lineage (GTDB taxonomy): Bacteria > Bacteroidota > Bacteroidia > Bacteroidales > Bacteroidaceae > Prevotella. The sequence continues at coordinate 13,624 of CAVGEN010000095.1, forward strand.
GTAGGGTGGTGAAGGCTAATTCCACCAAGGCGGCAGAGAGATTGCGAGTGACATTTTTGCTGGTCAATACAGGCTTCGTCTTGATGAACGAGAGGTATTGGTATAGCATGGAGCGATAGAGTTGTGTGTTGGCATCCTCGCCCTCTGACATCAAGAGGTAGTAGCAGATGGATCGTATCATGCGCTTCACAAGCATACGGCTTTGTTCGTCATAGACTACCGCTATGCGATTGACCCGTTCTCTGTTAGACATGATATAATAATGCAAAAAGCTAGAGAAGGCATTGTTGAAGGATGGTTGCTTCCAGTCTTTGGCGCATTCTGCGACAAGGTCGAGGATGCTGTCTATCTTTTCCTCTAGTAGTTGTGGCTGGAGTGAGAACAAGGAGATGAGCAGTCTCATTCTTCTATGTGGATGATAGATATACCCTGATCTCTTTATCTTGCTGATGATGTTGTCGATTTCGTCACCGCACTTGTCGGCTTTCATGAGGGAAAGACTCTCTTGGTAAGTTTCTGTCATGGACACTTTGTCTGCTATCCATTCCTGGTAGTTTTCACATTCAGAGTCGTTGAATTGGAGCAGATAGTCGGAGTCTTCAAGCAGGAACAAGCATACTTTGTTGTAGCATGAGATTAGTTTTTCTTTGCTCTTGTTGCTGAGGTGTGGCCATTTTTCCACGCCACTAATAGCTGTTACGGCCTTGATAATCCACTTGGCGTTGCCTTGTTGGTAATAAAGTTTCGCCTCCTTGAATCCTTCATGGGTGTTGAAGCTATTGAGTATGTACCGTATCATTCCCCTTTCGATACCCACTTGTTCCAGCAACTCTTCTGGACTGATATTCTTGGTTATGATGTCGTTTTTCTTCTCGTCAAGTGACAAGACGATTTTGTTGAGGTTAGGTCTCGATATGGTACATTTGATTTTTTGGTTGGGAACGAGGATGGTCTCTCTCTTGCATTTCAACTTAAAAGGTACGCCGTCTTCGTCTCTGACATCATAGTATCTGAACTCTTGTACGGGGTTGTAGGCTTCCTTGTTGACGATAAAGGTGTACTTGTTGCCCGCCACATACCTGTTGCTAAACATTTGTGCGAAGTTTTGTACGAAGATGATGTTGTCGCCATGCATATCCTTTACCATGCAAGGAAGTTCGTGCATCTCTTGGGTTGCAGGGTCTTTGCTTTGAAATGCGAACATCCTGATTGCGTATTCCTTGTCATTTGCACTGACAATAAAAAAGGAATTCTTGCCTTCATTCCTGATGGCTTTGATGGGTAAGGTGTAGAACTTACCTTTCTGAAATAGGGTTGTTGCCATAATCTTATTAATTTTATAGAATTAAAAAATATTTTTTTCTGGCTACAAAGTTAATCATTTATCTTGAAAAACAAGCGATAGTAAGCATTTTTTTGAAAATAGTTCCACTTTGGGTGGTTGATTCCATAACAAAGCAGGCTGAAAGCCCAAAAACACCTCGCTCTGGGCTTGATGCTTATGGCTTTCAGCCTATTCCTAGATCATTTGTGGACGACTTGCGTTATGCTATGGCTTGCGCAAAAGCCTCTGCTGCTTTACCCTCGAACACTTTCATGTCGGTAATAGGGACATAGTTGAGGTCAACAAACTGGAGCAGTTGCGCAGCTATAAACTGTTTGTCTTCTGAGATACATACATCCAGTCGCATCTTTCCGATGCTAGCCTTGGCAATATTTTGCTTGCCAGCTTCTGCGACCAACTTCTCTGGAGAACAGAGAAGCAAGTTCTCTATCAACTTTCCGTTGGTGGTGTCATACTCTTCTTGTATAATCTGGATGCTGCTTTGTGTCGTTGTGTAGATGATGTTGGTCTTGAGACCAAAGAATGATTTCTTGATTGAGATTTGTGGAAGGGCAGAGAATGCGCCTGCCATCTCTAAATGATTGATGTTAGCCATAATTGTTTGTTACTTTATATTTTGGGGTTCATTAATACCTGTAGGCAGAGAATCTTCTACCTACTATAAATATGCTGAAATAAAAGTAACGGTTAGCTAACATCGTAGATGCCTCAAGCAAATGACGTAATACTTGCTTGCGACATCAAAGTGGAAGGGGGCAGTCTCGCTGCGTGCCCTGCCATCATAACGGATAAGGAGTGATTGGTGGAATTTATGATAAAAAGGCAACTTGCTGCCATGGGTGTAGTCTGTCAAACTCCATGTGGGCAAAAGTCGCTGTGGACGGTCATTGCAGATGCGATAGATGTTGGAAGTTTCTGTGAGTATTGCGTTGTGGCTGTCTTCTTTATGTTCTACCTCTTGTAGCTTGTCATTTCTCTGTTGGTTGGTAGCCGAAATCTCGCCATGACCTATCAAGGTCATGGTGATGATTAGGGTGATGAGAAATAACAGTCGTTTCATTTTTTTCTAGAGTGAATGTTTTCCTGCGGGAAGGGTAATCTCGCCTGCCAGTGATTGGGAGAGCTTTTCGCGAACCACCTTGTTGTCGTCGTATCTCCCTTGTAAGTACATCAGTTTGGTGACGGCGGCTTCTACAGTGCTGTCGTGTCCGCTGATGACGTGAGCCAACTTGAGTTGGAATCCTGCTCCATATCTCTCCATCTCTACGCATCCCGTGAGACATTGGCTGATGTTGATGATATTGACTCCGCGGTGTGCAGCTTGGTCAAGCAATCTCATAATCCAAGGGGCATGTGGAGCGTTGCCCGAACCGTAAGTGCGCATGACGATACCACGAAGGGATGGTGACTCCAATACATGACGGATGATATTGTCTTGTATGCCTGGGAAGAGACTGAAGACGATGACGTTAGGATCCATCTTCAAATGTGGAATCATCGGCTTGTCGTAGTCTGGTGTTAGGATATGGTGCTCATGAAAGGCAAAGTTGATACCCACATCGCATAGATGGGGGTGATTGAACGAGTCGAAGGCATGAAACCCCTCTGCATTGATTTTTATCGCGCGGTTGCCACGTAGCAGCTTGCCGTTGAAAAATATGCAGACCTCTGGCACCATCGGCTTTCCTTGTAGATTCTTTAAAGATGCAATCTCTATGGCTGTCATCAAGTTTTCCTTTCCGTCAGTGCGCAGTTCACCTATCGGCAATTGGCTTCCTGTCAAGATGACGGGCTTGGTGAGGTTCTCTAGCATGAACGATAGGGCGGAGGCTGTGTAAGCCATCGTGTCCGTGCCATGCAAAATTACGAAGCCGTCGTAGTCTTCGTAATTGTTTGCGATGATACCGACCATCTCTGCCCACCTCATCGGGTCTATGTCGCTGGAGTCGATTGGCGGTTCGAACTTCCTGACGTTGATTTCTGCTTGTATAAGTTGGAACTCGGGCATGGAAGATACAAGATGATTGAAATCGAGAGGCTCTAGTGTTCCCGTTTCGACATCCTTTCCCATACCGATAGTACCTCCTGTGTATATGATAAGAATCTTGGGTGTTGTCATTGCTTTGAGTATTATGTTGCCGTTGTGATGTGAAACAGCACTTAGTTGCGATTTTCGAGATATGTGGGTGCAAAATTAGTAAAAACATTTCTATCAGCAAAATTTTTTGTGCAAAACTTGTTGGGAAAACAATTCCTTTCTTGTTACCATGGCTCTTTTCCTTATATTTAATAAGGTGTACGAAAAGTTTTGAAAAATTAATGTGTTTTTATTCGCTAATTACAAAAAGAAGTGTTACTTTTGCATCCGATTTAATAAAATACTAAGTTGTTATGGTAAAAATCACATTCCCAGACGGATCTGTTCGTGAGTATGAGCAGGGCGTTACTGGCTTACAAATCGCCGAGAGCATTTCGCCGGCTCTCGCTCGCAACGTTGTATCTTGCGGTGTTAATGGCGAAACTGTAGAACTAAATCGTCCTATCAACGGGGATGCTAGTGTTGAACTGTACAAGTTTGAGGATGAGCAAGGTAAGCACACATTCTGGCATACGTCAGCCCACTTGCTAGCTGAGGCTCTCAAGGAATTGTACCCTGGCATCCAGTTCGGTTTCGGTCCTGCTGTAGAGGGTGGGTTCTTCTATGACGTGATGCCTGCGGAGGGTCAGGTCATTTCTGAGAACGACTTTGCCAAGATTGAGGCTAAGATGATGGAGCTTGCCAAGAAGAACGAGCCTGTGGTTCGCAAGGAAGTTGCCAAGGCTGAGGCACTCGCCGAGTTCAAGGCTGATGGCCAAAACTACAAGTGTGAGCATATCGAGCAAGACTTGGAAGATGGCACCATCACGACATATACCCAAGGTAACTTCACTGACCTTTGCCGTGGCCCTCACTTGATGAACACGGGACTTATCAAGGCTGTCAAGATTACAAGCGTGGCTGGTGCTTTTTGGCGTGGAGACGCTAAACGTGAGCAGATGACACGTATCTATGGTATCTCTTTCCCTAAGAAGAAGATGCTCGACGAGTATCTGGTGATGCTTGAGGAAGCTAAGAAGCGTGACCACCGTAAGATTGGCAAGGAGATGGAACTCTTCATGTTCTCTGACCGTGTGGGCAAGGGCTTGCCTATTTGGTTGCCTAAGGGAACGCAGCTCCGTTTGCGCCTTCAGGAGTTACTGCGTGGCTTGCAGAAACCTTACAACTATCAGGAGGTTATCACTCCTGGTATTGGTGGTAAGAGCCTTTACGTTACTTCTGGGCACTATGCCCACTATGGCAAGGATGCTTTCCAGCCAATCCATACTCCAGAGGAAGACGAGGAGTATATGCTGAAGCCGATGAACTGTCCTCACCACTGTGAGGTCTATGCCCGCAAGCCACGTTCCTATAAGGATCTGCCTTTGCGCATCGGAGAGTTTGGCACTGTGTTCCGTTATGAGAAGAGTGGTGAGCTGCACGGATTGACACGTGTGCGTACCTTTACTCAGGACGATGCCCATATCTTCGTTCGCCAAGACCAGGTGAAGGCAGAGTTCGAGAATGTGATAGATGTGATTTTGAAGGTGTTTGCGATTTTCGGATTCGAGAATTACGAGGCTCAGATTTCCCTCCACGACCCTAAGGATACAGAAAAATACATCGGCTCAGAAGAGATTTGGGCTGAGAGCGAGAATGCTATCCGTGAGGCTTGTAGGGAGAAGGGCTTGGAGACTCGTGAGGAAATTGGCGAGGCGGCGTTCTATGGTCCTAAACTCGACTTCATGGTGAAGGATGCCATCGGTCGTCGTTGGCAGTTGGGTACCATTCAGGTGGACTACAACCTGCCTGAGCGTTTTAAGTTGGAATATACGGCGGAAGACAATTCTAAAAAGACACCTGTGATGATCCACCGTGCGCCATTCGGGTCGTTGGAGCGTTTCACGGCAGTGCTGATAGAGCATACCGCAGGTCATTTCCCATTGTGGTTGACCCCTGATCAGGTAGCTATCCTTCCTATCTCAGAGAAATATAATGACTATGCCCAAAAGGTGCGCCGGTATCTTGACAAGCAGGGCGTACGTGCTCTCGTCGATGACCGCAATGAAAAGATTGGTCGCAAGATTCGTGACAATGAGTTGAAGCGAGTTCCTTATATGGTTATCGTAGGCGAGAAGGAATCTGCGGAAGGTCTTGTCTCTATGCGTAAGCAAGGTGGCGGCGAGCAAGCAACGATGCCAATGGAAGAGTTTACAAAGCGCATCAACGAGGAAGTCGCAGAGCAGTTGAAGGCAGCTGAAGAGTAAAACGAAGCTCTCTATGTAATATAAATAATGTATATAGAGCGTAAAATAGACAAAATCCGTAGGTTTCTTGGGAAATCTACGGATTTTTTGTAAAATAACCCGTTGAAAATTTGGTCGTTTTGCGAAAAAGTCGTAACTTTGCAGCCGTTTAACAAAAAATAGACAACATCGAATAGTTAATGAAAAATGACAAAATGAAAAATCAGTATCGCGTAAACGAACAGATACGCGTACGTGAAGTAAGAGTAGTAAGTGAAGGCGGAGCGGAAGTGATGCCTACACGTAAAGCACTAGACTTGGCTCGCCAGCAGGGCGTTGACCTTGTGGAGATTTCTCCTAACGCACAGCCACCAGTTTGCCGTATAGTTGACTATTCAAAGTTCCTTTACCAGCAGAAGAAGCATGCTAAGGAAATGAAGCAGAAGCAGGTGAAGGTGGAAACAAAGGAAATCCGTTTCGGACCTCAGACTGACGAGCATGACTATCAGTTCAAGCTCAAGCATGCCATGGAATTCCTCAATGAAGGTAATAAAGTGCGTGCTTATGTGTTCTTCCGTGGCCGTAGTATCCTCTTCAAGGAGCAGGGAGAAGTTCTACTCCTGCGTTTCGCCAATGACTTGGAAGAATATGGGAAAGTGGAGCAGATGCCTAAGTTGGAGGGAAAGAAGATGTTCCTCTATATGAGTCCAAAGAAGGTTGGTGTCGCAAAGAAGAGCCAGCAGAAGATGGATCGGGAGAAAAGAGAGGCTGAGGCTAAGGCGGCAGCAGACGCAGAACGTGATGCTAATGCCGAGAAGAATGGCTTGCTTGCCAACGCTAAAGGTGGCGAGGCTCTTAAGAAACTCGCAGAAAACACAGAAGACTAAAGAAAGAGATGCGTAACGCCGTGGTATATGCGTTGCCATCCGTTAAATAAATAACAATTAAAATTAAAAGTAAAAATGCCAAAAGTAAAGACTAATTCCGGCGCAAAGAAGAGATTCCGTTTCACCGGTACAGGTAAGATCAAGCGTCATCACGCTTATCACAGTCACATCTTGACTAAGAAGACAAAGAAGCAGAAGAGAAATCTCCTTGGTGAGACTCTCGTAGATCGTTCAAACTTGAAGCAGGTTCGCGACTTGCTCTGCCTCCGTTAATTATTAACTTTTTAGTCGAACTTTTAAAGAAAGAAAATTATGCCAAGATCAGTAAATCACGTTGCATCAAAAGCAAAGAGAACTAAAATCTTGAAGCTCACTAAGGGTTACTATGGAGCTCGCAAGAATGTATGGACAGTAGCTAAGAACACTTGGGAGAAGGGTCTTACTTACGCTTATCGTGACCGTCGTAACAAGAAGCGCAACTTCCGCGCATTGTGGATTCAGCGTATCAACGCTGCTGCTCGTCTGGAGAACATGAGCTATAGCCAGTTGATGGGTGCTCTTCACAAGGCAGGTATCGAGATCAATCGTAAGGTGCTCGCTGACCTTGCTGTCAACAACCCAGAGGCTTTCAAGGCTATCGTGGAGAAGGTTAAGTAAATCTTCGCTCGGCTTGGTTTCGAGAGTGATTTAAATGATAAAGATTGTATTCTGCTAGGCGGGGTACAATCTTTTTTTTGTTTTATAACCTTAAATTTACTTAATCTATTTTGCTGTTTGCTAGATTTTGTATAATTTTGGGGATTGAACAATACGAACGTATATGAATTGCAAGATAAAGCTTATATCTATATTACTTATGGCTGCTCCAATGGGCGGTTTTGCACAAAAGATTTCATTGGGGTCTTGTACTACGCGTGATGGCGGGCAGTACAAGGGACAGATAGTCGGTGGAAAGCCACAGGGCAAGGGCACTACTATATATAAGACTGGAGACACTTATGAAGGGTCTTACCTCAAGGGTAAACGTGATGGATATGGCGTTTACACTTTTGCCGATGGCGAAAAGTACGAGGGGCAGTGGACGCAAGACCAACAAAATGGGCGTGGCACTTACTATTTCCAAAACAATAATAGGTATGTAGGACTTTGGTTTCGTGACTATCAGCATGGGCATGGCGTGATGTATTATTATAACCATGATAAGTATGATGGCGATTGGTATATGGACAAACGTCAGGGACGTGGCACCTACACTTACTCGAATGGAGCTTACTACAAAGGTCAGTGGATGAATGACATGAAGAATGGTAATGGCTTCTTCGATTGGGGGGATGGCACGACGTATGACGGTAACTGGGTGGATAACCAACGCTCGGGCAAGGGTACCAACCGCTATGCCGACGGTGACGTGTATATTGGCGACTGGAAGGATGATATTCAGGACGGAAAGGGAATATACAAGTTCCGTAACGGTGATGTCTATGAAGGTGACTATGCGCAAGGCGAACGAACTGGAGTGGGCATATTCAAGGCTGCCAACGGTGATAAATACACAGGACAATTTCGTGACGGACAGAGAAACGGACAAGGCACTTTCGTGTGGAAGAATGGTGATATTTACACGGGGAGCTGGAAGGATGACCTACAGAATGGTCGTGGCAAATTGACCAAGAAGAGCGGGGATGTGTTCGAGGGTGAGTTCCGGAGAGGACAAGTCAATGGTGAGGTCATCATTCATTATGCCAATGGCAACCGCTTCAAGGGCACATTCCGTAACGGAAAACGAGAAGGTGCTTGCATCGAGGATACCAAGGAGGGCAAACGCTTTGAGGGAACCTATCGCAACGATCAGCGTGATGGGAAATTTGTCGAGAAAGACAGAAATGGGCAGATTACTGCTCGTGGCACTTACGAGAATGGTAAGCGTTTCGAAGATTGAAGATTAAACGTTTAAACATTATATAACTATGATAGTAGATACATTAGACAATTTGGAGAAGTATGTTTCTCTGAATCCTCTTTTTGAGGAGGTAGTGAAGTTCTTAAAAGAGAATGACTTGAATGAGTTGGAAGATGGAAAACATGTCATCAAGGAGAACGACTTGTTTGTAAATATAACCACAGCTCACGGCAAAACCGTAGATGAGGCTGTGTTCGAGACCCACAAGAACATGTTGGATATTCAGATTCCTCTGGACAATGAGGAGACATACGGCTACCTGCCTTTGGAAAACTTGCCCGAGGCAGAGTACAACGAGGCTAAGGATGTGACCAAGTATTCTGGTGCTGTGGCATCTTCTTATGTGACTTGCCAGCCAGGGGAATTCGCTCTCTTTGCACCTCAGGACGGACACCAGCCATGTATTGGCACAGGCGACATCCACAAGGCTATCTTCAAGATAAAGGCATAGTCGCTATAGAATTATCAACCAATCTAAAATCATGAGCGTATGGCAACAAAGAAAACAACAAGTAGCAAGGCTGCTCCCAAGAAAGCAGCTGCCCCGAAACATATAGGTCTAGTCAAGAACGATTCTTATCTTCAGCCTTATGAAGATGCAATTCGTGGTCGTCACGACCATGCTTTGTGGAAGTTGGCGCAGTTGACAAAGAATGGAAAACAAACGTTGAGCGACTTTGCTAATGGATATGAGTATTTTGGACTTCATAAGACGGCGCGTGGCTGGGTGTTCCGTGAGTGGGCACCTCATGCTACCGACATCTATTTGATAGGGGACTTCAACAACTGGAAGGAAACGCCTAAATACCGTGCAAAGCGTATCGAGGGCACTGGCAACTGGGAACTGAAACTCTCGGAGAAAGCCTTGAAGCATGGCGACCTCTTCAAGATGAAGGTACACTGGGAAGGTGGTGAGGGGGAGCGTATCCCTGCTTGGGCCAGAAGAGTGGTGCAGGACGAGAAGACCAAGATTTTCTCGGCACAGGTGTGGAATCCAGAGCCATACGTTTGGAAGAAGAAGACATTCAAGCCCAAGACAACGCCTTTGCTCATATATGAGTGCCATATCGGAATGGGACAAGATGCCGAGAAGGTGGGCACTTACACTGAGTTCAAGGAGCATGTCTTGCCTCGTATTATCAAGGATGGCTACAACTGCATACAGATAATGGCTATTCAGGAGCATCCTTACTATGGGTCGTTTGGCTATCATGTAAGCAGCTTCTTTGCGGCAAGTAGTCGCTTCGGAACTCCTGAGGAATTGAAAGACTTGATAGACACGGCTCACCAGAAAGGCATAGCAGTGATAATGGACATTGTTCATTCTCATGCCGTTAAGAATGAGGTGGAGGGACTTGGCAATCTTGCCGGCGACCCTAACCAGTATTTCTATCCGGGCGAACGTCATGAACATCCGGCATGGGATAGCTTGTGCTTCGACTATGGGAAGGACGAGGTTATCCACTTCTTGTTGAGCAACTGTAAGTATTGGTTGAATGAGTTCCACTTTGATGGTTTCCGTTTTGACGGCGTTACTTCGATGCTTTATTATAGCCATGGCTTGGGTGAGGCATTCTGCAACTACGGTGATTACTTCAATGGTCATGAGGATGACAATGCCATTTGTTACCTCACCTTGGCCAACTGTCTGATACATGAGGTCAACAAGAATGCTATCACCATTGCCGAGGAAGTGAGTGGTATGCCTGGTTTGGCTGCCAAGTTTGAGGATGGTGGCTATGGCTTCGACTACCGCATGGCCATGAACATTCCTGACTTCTGGATAAAGACCATCAAGGAGTTGCCTGATGAGGCATGGAAGCCTAGCAGTATTTTCTGGGAGGTGAAGAATCGCCGTGCCGATGAGAAGACCATCTCTTATTGCGAGAGCCACGACCAAGCGTTGGTAGGTGACAAGACCATCATCTTCCGCCTGATAGATGCCGACATGTACTGGCATTTCAAGAAGGGAGACGAGAATGACAAGGCACATCGGGGCATCGCACTTCACAAGATGATTCGACTGGTGACAGCATCGACTATCAATGGCGGTTATCTCAACTTCATGGGTAATGAGTTTGGGCATCCCGAGTGGATTGACTTCCCACGGGAAGGCAATGGCTGGAGCTACAAGTATGCGCGCCGTCAATGGAACTTGGTTGATAACAGGGAACTGTGCTATCATTATCTGGGTGATTTCGACCGTGAGATGCTCAAGGTAATCAAGAGTGAGAAAAACTTTAATAAGACATCGGTGCAAGAGGTATGGCATAACGACGGTGACCAAGTCTTGGCGTATATGAGAGGCGATTTGTTGTTTGTCTTCAATTTCTCGCCGACGAAATCGTTTACCGATTATGGCTTCCTGGTTCCTACGGGTTCTTATAGCATCCTGTTGGACACAGACAATGTGGCGTTTGGCGGCAATGGATTGAACGATGACTCCATGACCCACCTCACCACTTACGACTCTCTCTATCTGGAAGACCATAAGGAGTGGCTAAAGCTTTATCTGCCAGCTCGTTCTGCACTTGTGCTGAAGAAAAATTGAGAAAATGACTTATGAGTGGAAAAAGAAATAGTACCACGAAGATGCGCCTTACGTGTGCTATCATCTTTATTGTGTTTACATACTTGTATCTGAGTTGCTACCAAGCAGACATCTTGGCGGTGGCGCAACATAAATTGTCAGATGGGTTGACGAGCTATAATTACACGCTGTCGCCCATTTTGATTACCTTGGTGCTCTTCTTGTTGCAACTTGGAGTTTTTGCGGTCACGCGTGTGAAGAAGATGTTTCATGCGCTGACCTATTTCCCGTCTTTGTTGGTGTTGGCGTTTATTACGGATGTGCCGTGTGATGTGGATGCCTATTTGTCGATGGGGGCTTGGGTATGGATAGCTCCGTTGTTGCTTCTGCTTTTTGGAGGAGTGATGTGGGTGATTCGCCAGTTGGAACCCTATGAGGCGGAAGCCCGTGTGGAACTTTGGATGTCAAGGCGCACGTGGGTCAATCTCTTGCAGATGCTGGTGATGTGCTTGCTTGTCGTTTTGATTTCCAATGGCAACGTTGTCTTTCATGAGCGTTTGAAAATGGAACGACTGATGACGCAAGGCAAATATGCCGATGCGTTGCAGGTGGGAAAGCAGAACTTGGAGACCGACTCGTCGCTTACGATGCTCCGTGTGGCGTGTTTGCATCGTACAGGACAAATGGGCGAGAAGCTCTTTGCCTATCCTCTGGTAGGCGGCAGTAAGGCGATGATACCTGATAGTGTGACCACCAAGGCCTTCCTGTGGCGCACTCCAAAGTGGATGCGCCCGATGAAGAATGGGAAGTTGCGCTATGTGAGACCAATAGACTATCAACTCTGCGCTCTTTTGTTAGACAAGAACTTGGATAAGTTCGTGGTTGAAGTACAGAAGTCATATAACGTCGAAAGTGATTCTTTGCCAAGGCATTACAAGGAGGCTTTGATGCTTTATACGCATCGTCGGTCTGCTCCCAAGGTTATCTACAAGAATAATGTGATGGAGGCGGATTTCCAAGACTTTCAGGCTTTGGAACGCAAGTCGGCCAATGTCATGGAGCGGAATGCGGCGCTCCGTGATACGTATGGCAACACTTATTGGTATTACTTCCAATATGAAGGTAAGTAATCGTGGAATGATGTTTGGTAATCAAGTTGTTTGCTTTTAAGGATTTTTTGAGATGAAAAGATTGACTTTGACGATAATGATGGTGTTGTCTTTCTTTTGTGTGGTGGCTGTTTCTGCGCAAAAGAAAGAGATTTCTACTGCTGGCGACAATGTGAAAGCGGGCAAGAATCTGGCGCAGGCGCAAGCTAGTATGGAGAAATTGCTCAAGGACTCTGCCAATCGTTCCAACAAGAAGATATGGAACATTCTCTACGAGTCGGTTCGCAAGCAGTATGAGGAAGGCAATGAGAAGTTATATCTGAAACAGGCTTATGATACCGCTAACTTATTTAGCCTGGCACGGCAGCTCTTTGTGATAGCGCAAGGATTGGACTCCGTCGAGATGGTTCCTGATGGCAAGGGGCGCACCCGCATAGAGTTCAGAAAGGAACACGCCGAGTACCTGGGGCAAATTCGCCCCAATCTGTATAGCGGTGGACTTTGGTTTGTGCGAAAGCAGAAATATCGTGAGGCTTATCAGGCTTTAGACCAGTATATCCATTGTGCAAGCATCCCGCTCTTCGCCAACTATCAGTATCGCCAGCACGACGACTGTATGCCTACGGCGGCCTATTGGGCTGTGTATTGCGGCTATAAGTTGAAGGATGCCCAGGCTACTTTGCATCATTCATATGAGGCATTGAAAGATACGGCTCATTATAACTATATGTTGCAGTATCTGGCGGAGACGTATAAGTTGGAGAAAGACACGATGCGCTATGTCAACAGTTTGAAGGAGGGCTTCGAGCGATCGCCACGTTTTCCTTTCTTTTTCCCACGACTGGTGGAGTATTATATGGAGCAAAACCAGTTGGACTCAGCGTTGGTTGTTGCCGACAAAGCCTTGGCGCTGGAGGCCGAGAATGGTACCTACCTGTTTACCAAGAGTTCCATCTTGCTCAACCAAGGAAAGAATATGGAGAGCCTTGCCATCTGCGAAAAATTGATAGCCAAGAACGATTCCTTTCCAGAGGTTTATTACAATGCGGGATTGGCCAACTTCAACATGGCGGTGATGCTCGACAAGAATACGCAACTATCCCGAAAGAGACGAGAAGAGATAGAGGGTTATTACAGTAAGGCGTTGCCTTATTTGGAGAAATATCGCCAGATGGAACCGCGGGAGCAGGAAAAATGGTCGCTGCCGCTCTATACCATTTATCTCAACTTGAACAAAGGAAAGGAGTTTGACGAGATAGACAAACTCATGAGGAAACAAAGCAATAAGGAGTAAAAAAAGATACTAACAGAAGAATAGGAATCATGATAGAGAAGATACTGGATAAGTTGGGCATCGAACTGAATGCCATGCAAGAGGCAACCCAGCACGCTGTTTTGCACAGTAATAAGGATGTCGTGGTCTTGTCGCCTACGGGTAGTGGCAAGACTTTGGCATATTTGATACCGTTGGTACAGTTGGTGGACATCAATTTGGCGGAACCACAGGTGCTGGTCGTTACCCCAGGGCGCGAGTTGGCGTTGCAGTCGGCTGATGTCCTCAAGGGCATGGGCGCCGGACTCCGTGCAATGGCTTGCTATGGCGGTCGGGCAACGATGGACGAGCATCGTGTGCTACGCAAGGTGTTGCCACAAGTTGTCTTTGGAACGCCTGGACGCCTGAACGACCATCTTGACAAAGGTAATTTCTCGGCTGGGCATATCAAGTACTTGGTGATAGACGAGTTTGACAAATGCTTGGAGATGGGCTTTCAAGATGAGATGAGCCGTCTCATCGAGGCTTTGCCAAACTTGCAGCGTCATATCTTGCTTTCCGCTACGGAGGCAGAGGAAATCCCTAGATTCGTGCATATCGGTAGGGTAGAGACCATCGACTACCGTGTGGACGAGGAACAGGTGCCGGAGCGAGTGCATATATATAAGGTGGAAAGTCCGCAGAAGGATAAGCTGGAAACCTTGGAGCAGTTGCTCCTGAGCTTGGGCGACGAGAGTAGCATTGTGTTCCTGAACTATCGTGACAGTGTGGTGCGTACCAACGACTTCTTGCGAAGCCGAGGCTTTGCTACCTCCGCTTTCCATGGCGGACTGGAGCAGCAGCAGCGAGAGGATGCACTCTATAAGTTTAGCAACGGCAGTGCCAACATCTTCGTGAGTACGGACTTAGGTGCCCGTGGCTTGGACATTCCGAACATCGACAACATCATCCACTACCATTTGCCGGAAAGCGAGGATAGTTATATCCACCGTGTAGGGCGTACGGCTCGTTGGGAAGCAAAAGGAAGATCCTTCTTCTTGTTGGGGCCAACCGAGAGCATTCCCGACTATGTGGACGCCGACATCGATACTTACGAGATTCCTGCCTGTTTGCCAGCGCCAGCCAAGCCTCGCATGGCAACTATCTACATTGGCAAGGGCAAGAAAGACAAGATAAGCAGGGGCGACATTGTGGGGTATCTTTGCAAAATCGGCCAGTTGCAGCCATCCGAAATCGGCAAGATAGATGTCAAGGACAGATATGCCTATGTGGCTGTGGCAAGACCGAAGGTGAAGCAAGTGCTGAAGCTGACCCAGGGGCAGAAGATAAAAGGAGTGAAGACCATCTTGGAAGAATTGAGATAAGCTAGTAGCAGGCATAGTCGCTTTACCCAACTTATGCAGCCGATATTGCATAAAAATGCAAAGACTAGGCAGAAATTCTAACAAAGCGTAAGATTTCTGCCCATTTTCCTAAAAATGTGCAGAAAAATTTGGTGGTTTCAAATAAATATTGTAATTTCGCCGTCGTAACACAATCCTATTGGTTTACATATTGTCTCTTTGGGGATATTGTGTAATGACGGCTCTTGCTAGCAAGAGTTTTCGATACCATAAAACTTAAATAATATAAAAAGATGAAGAAGTACAATTTTAACGCAGGTCCTTCAATGCTTCCACGTGAAGTGATTGAGAACACAGCTAAGCAGATTTTGGATTTCAATGGTTCAGGACTTTCCTTGATGGAGATCAGCCATCGCGCTAAGGATTTCCAGCCTGTTGTCGATGAGGCAGTCTCCCTTTTCAAGGAGTTGCTTGACATTCCTGAGGGTTATTCCGTTATCTTCCTTGGTGGTGGCGCGTCATTGCAGTTCATGCAGATTCCTGCCAACTTCCTCATCAAGAAGGCTGCCTATGTCAACTCTGGTACTTGGGCCAAGAAGGCATTGAAAGAGGCTAAGCATTTTGGTGAGGTCGTGGAGATCGCATCCTCGTCCGACGCCAACTATACTTTCTATCCTCAGTTCGAAGGCAAAGAACCAGCCGACGCCGACTACCTGCATGTCACTTCCAACAATACCATCTATGGTACCGAGTTGCGTCGCGATCCAGACGTGAAGGTGCCTTTGATTGCCGACATGAGTTCCGACATCATGAGCCGTCCTGTCGATGTATCCAAATATACGGCTATCTATGCTGGCGCACAGAAGAACCTTTCCATGGCTGGTGTCACGGTTGTCGTTGTCAAGGACGACATGTTGGGCAAGGCTCCACGTGAGTTGCCTACGATGTTGGATTATCGCACCCATGTAGATAAGGGCAGTATGTTTAACACGCCTCCGGTAGTTCCTATCTATAGCTTGATGGAGAACCTCCGCTGGTTGAAGGCGAATGGTGGTGTCGAGGCTGCCGACAAGCGTGCGCATGAGCGTGCTGATGTGTTGTATGCCGAG
This sequence comes from Waltera intestinalis, assembly GCA_963628185.1. GTDB lineage: Bacteria > Bacteroidota > Bacteroidia > Bacteroidales > Bacteroidaceae > Prevotella. The sequence continues at coordinate 29,503 of CAVGEN010000095.1, forward strand.
ATTGACCGCAATAAGCTTTTCAAGGGAACGGTGGAGGAGGCTTCTCGCTCTCTGATGAACATCTGTTTCGTGATGAACGACGAGTATGCCGAGCTGGAGAAGCCGTTCTTGGAGTTTGCTACCGAGCGTGGTATGGTGGGTATCAAGGGACACCGGTCTGTAGGTGGCTTCCGTGCTAGTTGCTACAATGCCCAGACCATGGAAGGCGTTCAGGCTCTCGTCAAGGCTATGCAGGATTTCGAGGCACAGCATTAAGTTAATTAATAATTATAATTTATATTGGGCGATGTCGCTGGCTGGTGTCTGGCTTGGCGATGTTGTTCCCTTTAAATGCTAGTATTTATGAAAGTATTAGTTGCTACGGAAAAGCCTTTTGCAGCTGCTGCTGTCAAGGGTATAAAAGAAGAAATAGAGGGAGCAGGCAATGAGTTGGTCTTGCTCGAAAAATATACGGACACTGCTCAGCTTCTTGATGCTGTCAAGGATGTTGATGCCATGATTATCCGTTCTGATAAAGTGACAGCCGAGGTGCTCGACGCTGCCAGGAACCTGAAGATTGTCGTACGTGCCGGTGCTGGCTACGACAATATCGACTTGGAGGCTGCCACTGCCCACAAGGTGGTGGCGGAGAACACCCCTGGGCAGAACTCCAACGCCGTGGCAGAATTGGTGTTCGGCTTGTTGGTTTATGCCGTTCGTAATTTCTACAATGGCAAGGCTGGCTCGGAGTTGAAGGGTAAGAAGCTCGGTATCTTGGCTTTCGGTAATGTGGGGCGCAATGTGGCCCGTATCGCCAAGGGCTTTGGTATGGACGTGGCTGCATACGACGCTTTCTGTCCTGCCGATGTCATCGAGGCTGCTGGCGTTCATGCTGCCAAGAGCCAGGATGAACTTTTCCAGACGTGTGACATAGTCTCTCTTCATATCCCGGCTACTCCTGAAACCATCAAGAGCATCAACTATCTGGCAGTGGCACAGATGCCAAAGAACGGTATTCTGGTCAATACTGCCCGCAAGGAAGTGATAGACGAGGAAGAACTCTTGAAGTTGATGGCTGTGCGTGAGGACTTGAAGTTCATTACCGACATCAAGCCTGATGCTGACGAGGAGTTCGCTAAGTTTGAGGGCCGCTACTTCTCTACGCCTAAGAAGATGGGCGCCCAGACCGCCGAGGCCAACATCAACGCTGGTATTGCTGCCGCTAAGCAAATCAATGCTTTCTTCAAGGATGGATGTACCAAGTTCCAAGTAAACAAGTAATAAAAGATTAATAGATTGAACTCGCAAGGGGTGCTAGGTTTCGGCATCCTTTGTGGGTTTTTGTTTTTATCATGAGTGGGTGCTTGGACATCTGCGATTTTAAATGACAATATTATGGCAATAATCAAACCTTTCAAGGGAATCAGACCGCCGAAGCAATTCGTGGAGCAGGTGGAGTCGCGCCCATACGATGTGCTTGACTCTCAGGAAGCTCGCACCGAGGCTGGCGACAATGAGAAAAGTCTTTATCATATCATCAAGCCAGAAATCAATTTCGAGCCGGGCACGTCTGAGTACGACCCTCGTGTCTATGAGAGCGCCGCCGAGAATTTCAAGGTGTTCCAGGACAATGGCTGGCTGGTGCAGGACGATAAGGAGCAGTATTATATCTATGCCCAGACGATGGACGGCAAGACGCAGTATGGATTGGTGGTGGGTGCCTATGTCAACGACTACATGACGGGTGTCATCAAGAAACATGAGTTAACCCGTCGTGACAAGGAAGAAGACCGTATGAAGCATGTGCGTGTGTGCAACGCCAACATCGAGCCGGTCTTTTTCGCTTATCCAGACAACTCCGTGCTCAACGAACTGTTGGTGCGCTATGCCTCAACTGCACCCGAGTATGATTTCATAGCCCCTATAGATGGATTCCGCCATCAGTTTTGGGTGGTGAGCGATGACAACGACATCGCCACCATAACGGCTGAGTTTGCCAAGATGCCCAGCCTCTATATCGCCGACGGCCATCATCGTTCGGCTGCCGCCGCACTGGTGGGTGCCGAGAAGGCTAAGTTGAATCCTGGCCATACAGGCAAGGAGGAGTACAATTACTTCATGGCGGTTTGTTTCCAGGCTAGCCAGTTGACCATCCTCGACTACAATCGTGTGGTGAAAGACTTGAACGGTCTTTCTTCCGAGGAGTTCTTGGCGGCGTTGACCGACAATTTCGATGTCATGGAGATAGATGCCGTCAATGTAAACGTGGCTGCGGAAGACGGTGGCATCCCCTGCTATGAGAAGTTGGGCATCGACGAAGCCGTCAAGGAGTGTGGTCTCGACATTTTGAAGCCATCCGTGCTTCATTCCTTCTTGCTCTATTTGGACGGCAAGTGGTATGGGCTCTTCGCCAAGCCAGGCACCTACGATGACAGTGACCCTATCGGTGTGCTGGATGTCGATATATCGTCTCGCTTGATATTGGACGAGATATTGGGCATCAAGGACTTGCGGTCCGACAAGCGCATCGACTTCGTGGGCGGACTCCGAGGACTAGGCGAGTTGAAGCGTCGTGTGGATAGTGGCGAGATGAAGATGGCTTTGGCATTGCATCCTGTGACGATGCGGCAGATCATGGACATTGCCGACAGCGGCAAGATTATGCCTCCCAAGGCAACATGGTTTGAGCCAAAGTTGCGTAGCGGATTGGTAATCCACAAGTTAGATTAAATGACAGACGAATATAAGACTATCAAGGATCAGGTAGGCGAGGGATATTATACGGAAAAACGCAGCAAGTTTCTCGCTTACGCGCATCATGTCACCTCGGTAGAGGAAGTGAAGGAAATCGTGGCAGGGTATCGCAAGAAATATTACGATGCCCGCCATTGTTGCTATGCCTATATGTTGGGACCCGAGAAGACGGAGTTTCGCACGAATGATGATGGAGAGCCTTCGTCAACAGCAGGGAAACCTATCTTGGGTCAAATCGTAAAGGCCGATTTGACCGACATCTTGATAGTGGTCATTCGCTATTTTGGTGGTGTCAAACTGGGCACGAGTGGGTTGATAGTAGCTTACCGTGAGGCTGCCATCGACGCTTTGGCTCATTGTGAGGAGGTGACGAAGCAAGTGGAGGAGATTGTGACCTACGATTTTACCTATCCGATGATGAACGATGTGATGCGCATAGTCAAGGACATGAGTCCCCGTATCGTTGACCAGCAGTTTGACAACACTTGCACCATCAAGCTTTCCATTCGCAAGAGCGAGGCAGAGCAACTTAGAACTCGCTTGAAGAAACTTTCCTTTGGGTAAAGTTCTTCAAGCGATTTTTTTCTCATCGTATCATCTTGCTTCTGTCACCGAATCGGCGGAAACGCCGCATTGACTTATACTGATATAGATAGACACATTATAGTGAAATTATATAATGTGTAAAT
>CAVGEN010000096.1:0-28857 GCA_963628185.1 Waltera intestinalis
GAACGAGTTCTTGACGGATGCGACTTTCACTGGTGGACAGGGGCCCTTTTGGTGGATATTACAGATGTCCATGGCGTTGGCAGGACTCTTCGCCATCATCATGTGTGCGAACATGGCCTACAAGATGATGGTCAAGCGTGAACCTTTGGATGTGATGAAGCTCTTCAAGCCTTTGGCGGTAAGCATCATCCTCTGTTGGTGGTACCCACCTGCGGACACAGGCATAGCTGGTGGAAACAGCACTTGGTGTGCCTTGGACTTCCTGAGTTACGTCCCTAACGCCATCGGCAGCTATACCCATGACCTGTACGAGAACGAGGCGGCACAGGTCGAGGACAGGATGAACGATGTCCAGCAGTTGATGTACCAGCTCGGCGAGGAGACCTCAGACCCGATTTCCACCATCAAGGCGGCGAGCAATGCCGTTAGCGCACTCTTGACCCAAAGCAGCGTGCAGGATGCCACGGATGCCGATGCGGCGGCACAGGACGAGAAGGACATCATGAAGGCCGACATGACAAGCACCTCAGCGGGACTTGTCATGATGATAGACAAGGTAATCATGTTGATTGCGTTGATAACATTCAGGATCGGGTGGTGGGGAACCATCTATTGTCAGCAAATCCTGTTGGGAATGCTTACGATATTCGGTCCGATTCAATGGGCGTTCTCCCTGTTGCCGAAATGGGAAGGTGCGTGGGCAAAGTGGATTATCAGGTATCTTACAGTTCATTTCTACGGAGCGATGCTTTACTTCGTGGGATTCTATGTTCTCTTGCTCTTCGATATAGTCATTAATATCCAGTACAATGACTTGGCGGCAGTTACTGCAACGGACGAGACAGTAGTGAACTATCTGCAAAATTCATTCTTCTCGGCAGGTTATCTGATGGCGGCAAGTGTCGTGGCGTTGAAATGCCTGAACTTGGTTCCTGACCTTGCAGCATGGATGATACCAGAGGGAGAGACGGCGTTCTCAACCAGAAGCTTCGGCGAGGGGATTGCAACGTCCATGCGCAGTTCCGCAGGAAAGGTAATAGGAGTATAAACATAAAAAAGTAGTACATGTTATGGTAATAAAAAACTTAGAAAATAAAATCAAGCTTGTCCTCATACTTTGCAGCCTCTTTCTTGTGGGCTGCGTGGTAATCTCATTGGGAAGCATCTGGACTGCCAAGGGAATGGTCAATGATGCGCAACAGAAAATTTATGTCCTCGACGGCAATGTTCCAATCCTTGTGAATAGGAGCAATATGGAGGAGACTCTGGACGTGGAGGCAAAGAGCCATGTAGAGATGTTCCATCATTATTTCTTCACCTTGGCACCTGACGACAAGTACATCAAGTACACGATGGAAAAGGCTATGTATCTGATTGACGAGACAGGACTTGCCCAGTACAATGCCTTGAAGGAAAAAGGTTTCTATGGCAACATTATGGGAACCAGTGCTGTGTTCAGCATCTTCTGTGACAGCATCAAGTTCGACAAGGAAAAGATGTCGTTCACCTATTATGGAAGGCAGCGCATAGAGAGAAGAACGTCCGTTCTCATGCGAGAGTTGGTGACGGAAGGCTTCTTGAAGCGAGTCCCAAGAACCGAGAACAATCCCCATGGGCTTCTCATCGTGAACTGGCGAACCATCCTGAACAAGGATATGGAGCAACATACGAAGTCTAACTATTAAATATCTTGCTATGGAAGTGAAGAAAATGATATTCGGAGAGAAAGTTCCCGAGAAGGACGATCCTGCTTACAAGGAAAAATATGAGAAGACCGTAGAGGCAGGGAAGAGCTTTGCCAAGGCTGTCAAGCTTGACAAGGCGGCAATGAAAGTGCAGCGTTTCGCCTCAGGGCATCCCAAGTTGTTTCTTGCAATCATATTCGGATTCGTGCTGTTCAGTGTCGGTCTGAATCTATACAGGATGTCCACGGCTGTCAGCTATAAGCAACATCCCTCCAGTGCCATAGAACGGCAGGAACAAGTATTGCGCTTCAATAGGCACCATGTGGAAGAAGGAAAGGCCAAGCTGATAGACAGGCAGGGGCGTTCAAATGATAACTCACAAAAGAAAGAGCAATATGAAACTTACAGACAAGATTAATTTCAGGCAGCCCAAATACATGTTGCCAGCCATCCTGTATTTGCCGATACTCTTTTTCGGGTACTTCTTTTTTCGTTTTTTTGATACTAAGACGGCGGAAGCCCCCTCGAAGTTAGAGACTACGGAATACTACAACTCCAAGTTGCCCGACGCCAATCTCAAAGGCGACGGCATTGGTGACAAGTACAGTAACATGGTCAATAACTTCGGTAAAATCAAGGATGAGTCTGCGGTGGAGAATATCGAGCGAGGCGGTGAAGACCAGAAGGAGGAGTATGAGTCACAGTACTCCGATGCGGAGGTTGCCGCAATGGATCAGAGCAGCAACGAGGCTCAGAAATCCATGGAGAAACTTCGCAAGTTGCAAGCACAGATCCGTGAGCAACAAGCTAAGGACAACGCTTTGACCACCGATCGTACCAACGGCAACACCCCGGAGGAAGAAGAAACCTTGGAAAGCCTGAGGAAAGCCCTTGCCGATGCCCGTAATGAGGGGAGGGGACAGACGGAGGGAGGTCAGACAGGTTCGTCCAACACAGAAACCGCCACAGGCAACGTCACCCAAGGCAAAGGACAAAACAAAGGGGAAGTAAAAGGCATTGCAACCGTCAATGAGCATGCCGTCAATGCCCTGTCAGAGGAAGCGGAAGCAGAGGAAGTTGTCAAGAAGCACAAGGAACCGTCGGAGTATTTCAATACGATTGCCGTCAACGAGCCAGAGCACAAGTTGATAAGGGCTATCGTTGACGAAGACATAAAGGCTGTTGATGGAAGCCGTGTAAGATTGAGATTGCTTGATGATATAGATGTTGGGGAAAGGACGATTCCAAAAGGCAGTTACCTTTATTGCCTGATGAGCGGCTTTGGACAGCAGCGTGTAAAGGGTAATGTCAAGAGTGTCCTAATCAATGACGAATTGGTGAAGGTCAACCTCAGTATCTATGATACGGATGGCTTGGAAGGACTGTATGTTCCCAAGAGCAGTTTCTCCGAGACGACCAAGGACATTGCCAGTGGGGCTTTCAGTCAAAGTATGAGTCTCAATGATGGTTCTTCAAGTAGCAACAAGTTCGGGAATTGGGGAATGCAGGCACTTCAAAATGCATATCAAAAGGCATCCAGTGCCCTTTCGAAAAGCATCAAGAAGAACAGGGTTAAAATCAAGTATGGAACCCAAGTGTACTTAATCAATAGTAAAGAAAAGAAAAAATAGCAAACCTTTAAAAATAGAGTTTATGAAATTGTTGAAACCCTTTTTCGCTGCAGTATTTGGTGTGTTTTGTTTTACCGCATCATGGGGACAGAAAACCTACAACGACATGCAGATGCTTACCGTCAATGAGAATGTGACAACAGTGATTACCGCCAGTGAGCCTGTGCGGTTTGTTGACATCAGCACAGACAAGGTTGTCGGCGACCAACCAATCAAGAACACCATCCGCTTGAAGCCAAAGGAAGGTGTGGACGTAAACCGGGACGGTGACGTACTCGCAGTTGTGACAATCGTAACGGAAAGATACCGTAGCCAGTATGCGCTTATCTATACTTCCAGAATGGATGAAGCCGTGACGGACAAGACGATAGAGCTGGACGAGAGAACGCCTTACCGGAATCCTGCTGTCAGCATGTCGACGGAGGACATGGTTCGGTACGCTCGTCAGATATGGACATCACCAGCCAATTACAGAAATGTCTCTACGAAGAAACATAAGATGACGATGCGCTTGAATAACATCTATAGTGTGGGAGAATATTTCTTCCTGGATTTCTCGGTGGAAAACAGAACCAATATTCGATTTGACATCGACCAGCTGAGACTGAAACTCAATGATAAGAAAACCGCAAAGTCAACTACAGTTCAGACCATAGAGCTTACACCAGAGTTTGTGCTTGATGACAGTCCTTCTTTTCTGTATGGATATAGAAATGTACTTGCCGTCAAGAAATTGACTTTCCCCAATGATAAGATTCTGACCATCGAATTGAGTGAGAAGCAAATCAGCGGAAGGACAATTAGCCTGAGTGTCGAGTATGAGGATGTTCTGAATGCAGATTCGTTCAACAAGTCTCTCCTTATTGAAAATTGAAAATAACGGTAATAACAGTAATATATATAAAATGAATAATATAAGGAATACAATGCTGTTCTGTTGTATGGTTCTGACTTTCATGCCAGTGCAAGCCCAGGGCAATGGTAATCGTTTGTCCGTAGGTGTCGGTGCCCTATATGAAAAAGGCTTTGATGCCACCCTTTCTGTAGAGCATGAGACGCAGAACCACAACGCTTGGGAATACTTCGCAAATGGCTATGTGAAATATTCGGAAGACGAGAGGGCTGGGCATATCACCAAGGATTCTTTTTGGAAGAATTATAGGACATGGGGCTTGGGAGTTGCTTACAAGCCATGCGTATATAGAGCCAAGAACGCTTATGGAAGTTTGAGAATCGGAGCAAGTGGCGGCAGTGATACGCATGAGTTCGTCGGTTGGGCGAATGTTGGTTATGAGCAGAATTATGTCCTTCGGCATGGCTGGCATTTGTTTTGGCAGGTAAAAACAGATTTGTGCATCAACGGAAGGGACTTGTTCAGAACGGGAGTCGTTGTAGGTTTCAAGATTCCCACAGGCTCACACTAAAGTAAAGATGACATGAAAAAGAGAAATATAATGGCAGGACTGGTTGCAATATTGTCTTTCCTCGCATCCTGCGACAATCATACATTTGAGGATTACAGTTGGCACTCATGGGCTCCGGGTATGGTGTACTGCACCAATGGTGATGTGGTAACATACGAGAAGTGCATGGCAGATGGCAATGTTCCAGAGGCTGTGTTGTTTTACGTTGACACGGATGAGGAAATCTCAGGTGTGGCTTATGCCGTATCAATGAAAGAGTATGCAGGTAAGGCTTTCAGCGACCCTGATACGACCTATTTTGCCCAAGGAACATCTGCCAATATCGTTAAATATGACGGAGAGACAAATACGACCTCTTTGCGTTACTATCAGATTTCCTCTCCATTGGCAAAGTGTGTCAATCCTAAGTATTTCGTCCCTTCGGTAGCGGAAATGTACAAGCTGTACGTGGCGAGGGATGTGGTGAACTCCACTATTAGGAAGTGCGGTGGCGACATCTTGCCTACGGACAATGAGAGCTGTTGGTATTGGACAAGTACGGAATGCGAGGATGCACAGACAGACCGTGCGTGGCGTTACAGTCTGTACTCGGGGCGTTTCGAGAGTGCGGACAAACATTTCGAGTACCCTTTTAGAGCAATAATGACAATAAGGTTGAACAATGCCGAGAAGTAAGTATGGAAGAAAGTAAAGACTTACAGACAACGTATAAGATATTTCGTACATTCATATACGTTTCCCTCGTTTTGGAGTTCTTCGAGTATGCCATAGACCCCAATGCCATAGACCACTGGGGTGGCATTCTCGTTGACATTCATGACAGAATCAAACTGATGGATGTTTATCAGGACGGTCATCTCCTTCACAGCAAGGTGATGACCTTGTTGATTATTTGCGTAACGTGTATAGGTACACGAAACAAGAAACATCTGGAGTTCAATGCGAAGAGAATGGTTATTTATCCCATCTCCTTTGGCATCATCCTGACATTCCTGTCAGTATGGGTGTTCTATCAGCATTGGAAGCCCAGCTTCTTCACCTTGTACAGCAGCACATGGCTATATTTCTTTATGTCGGTATTGGGAACTGTCCTTTGCCATGTGGCACTGGACAACATTTCCAAATACCTGAAAGACGGATTGTTGAAAGACCGCTTTAATTTTGAGAACGAGAGTTTCGAGCAGATGGAAAAGAAAATAGAGAACGACTATAGCGTAAACATCCCCATGCGCTATTATTACAAGGGGAAGTTCAGAAAGGGTTGGGTGAACGTCATCAATCCATTCCGTGGAACTTGGGTTGTGGGTACGCCTGGTTCAGGAAAGACCTTTTCCATCATAGAGCCATTCATCAGGCAGCATAGTGCCAAGGGCTTTGCCTTGGTCGTGTATGATTACAAGTTTCCCACTCTTGCACAGAAACTCTACTATCATTATCGGATTAACAAGAAAGAGGGCAATACGCCTAATGGATGCCAGTTCAACATCATCAACTTTGTCAATGTAGAGTATAGCCGTCGTGTCAATCCTATTCAGTTGAAGTATATCGGGAATCTTGCCGCTGCCAGTGAAACCGCAGAAACACTTTTGGAGTCTTTGCAAAAAGGAAAAAAGGAAGGTGGCGGTGGAAGTGACCAGTTCTTCCAGACCTCGGCGGTGAACTTTTTGGCTGCTTGCATCTATTTCTTCTGCAATTATGAGAAGAGACCATATGATGAGAATGGGAATGAAATGAATTACGATAAGACCATAGACCCAGAGACTGGCATGATAAAGCCCACAGGCATCGTGCGTGATGCCATTGGAAATATATCGGAGCCTGCTTATTGGCTGGGCAAATATAGCGACATGCCGCATATCTTGTCGTTCCTGAACGAGAGCTATGAAACCATCTTTGAAGTCTTGATGACCGATACGGAGGTCGCTCCGTTACTCGGTCCTTTCAGGACTGCGTTTGAGAATAAGGCGATGGAACAGTTGGAAGGTATGATTGGTACGCTCCGAGTGTTCACCTCACGATTGGCGACAAAGGAATCCTATTGGATATTCAGCAAGGACGGTGACGATTTTGACTTGAAGGTGTCAGACCCCAAGCATCCAAGCTATTTGCTGATAGCCAACGACCCGGAGATGGAGAGCATCATTGGTGCCTTGAACGCCCTTATATTGAACCGTCTTGTGACACGAGTGAATACAGGCCAAGGGAAGAACATTCCAGTCAGTATCATCGTTGATGAGTTGCCAACCTTGTATTTCCACAAGATAGACCGATTGATTGGTACAGCTCGAAGCAACAAGGTAAGTGTTGCCTTGGGTTTCCAGGAATTGCCCCAGTTGGAAGCTGACTATGGAAAAACAGGTATGCAGAAGATTATCACAACTGTTGGTAACGTGGTCAGTGGTTCTGCAAGAGCAAAGGAAACACTTGAATGGTTGTCCAATGATATATTTGGAAAGGTGGTACAATTAAAGAAGGGTGTCACCATTGATCGGGACAGGACATCCATTAACTTGAATGAAAATATGGATTCCCTCGTACCAGGCTCCAAGATAGCAGATATGCCTACGGGTTGGATTTGCGGTCAGACAGCGAGGGACTTTGTAAAGACAAAGACTGGGCATAATGACAGCATGGACATTCTGGAGTCGGAGGAGTTCCAAACCAGCAAGTTCTATTGCAAGACTGATTTTGATATGAGTGAAATAAAGAAAGAGGAAAAGGACTATACTAACTATCCTTTGCCGAAGTTTTATCATTTCGATTCAGCGGAAGCACGAGAGAGAATCTTGTATGCCAACTTCTTGAAAGTAAATAAAGAAGTAAAGGATATGATTAAGGAAATACAGGAGTTCGACAAGAAATAAGGAATGATGGCATTTGGCGTTTTCTTATGTCAAGTGCCATTATTTTTGTAAAAATACTTAATAAACGATGATTTTGCAAGTATTTTTATTACATTTGCAATCTGTATGGGTTCTAAATCCAGCAAAGTGAAAGTATTAATAAATAAAATATTGAATAAGATGATAGTGGCTACAATGACATCGGCAGAAATAACCCAGATTCTCTTGCAGGATGTTGATAGGGTGAAGGCGTATGATTCGCATAAGGAGAAACTACTTATGCGAGAGCTGAGAAAGTCTCGTTTGGAGACGGTGGCTCAGAGTTACGAATACCATACGGACAATGCTGATTATGTCATAGTTATCCGCATCAATCGCAAGGGCTATGTAAGCAGGTTGCGCTTTGCATTTATCCAGCAAACGTTGGAATATGTCAGTCCTGTGACAATGGGGATGATGAGAGGCATCATGTCTTTTTCTGTACATTTGTTACATAGGTATGCTGAACGAGCATTACATGATACGTCTCTTCCTATAAAGACACTCATTCTGAAATTCACGAGAGATTTTATTTCATCCTGCCTTTATCGTGACGGCAACCGCTTCGTCTCTGGTTGTGCACAAGGAATCTGCTTGGGCGAATTTGACGGAAAGAGGGGTATTCTTGTATACAAGACTTTTGTGAGCTTGGATATGTTGAAAGAAAGCCAACTTGCAGCATGGGAAAAAGTTGAGCGTTATTACAAGTATTCCCAAGATGTATATCACAAGTATGGACTTTATAGTGAGGAGTTTCAGCGTTTGCTCTCCACAATGCCCGACGAGATGCAGCTGTCAACAGAAGAGGCACAGAGCATTTATGCTTCTTATTACGAGAAAGAAGAAGGGAGGTAATTGGTACGAGTTTGGAAATAAAGCTCACCAACCAAAGAATCTTCCCCCATCATCACACGTCTTTTCCCAGTCAGACTTTCCGAAGTATGACCGATGGCGACGTTTTGCCTTGTTATTATTTCTGGAGCATAGAATTATGACACCAAGTATAACCAATATAGTTCCCATATTATTGTCGTTTTGCTTTGTTGTTTAATAATTGCTCACTCACGAACCCAAGGACAAGTAGTGGATTGAAGAATTTGCCGTTCTCTCCACCCCATCTGCATGAAATGTGAAGGTGTGGTCCCGTTGTCCTTTTCCCTGAGTTTCCACTGATGGCGATGACATCACCTGCGCCGACATGCTGACCGACCGTGACCTTTATTTTTGAAAGGTGAAGGTATGAGCAAACTAAGATGCCATGGTTGACTGTGACGTAATAGCCCCCATTGACGGAAGAGGTAGCCTTTGTAACGATGCCTGGCAGCATGGAGAACACCTCTTCAAATCTTGCCTTCAGGTCAAGTCCATTGTGCATCCTCCTGCTCTTTCTGTTCATCGGGTCTCTTCTTGCTCCGAACCAAGATGACACCTGAATCTTCTTCAGCGGCAAGGCGACAGTAGGCATACTGTCCTTCAAGCTGTCTTTCGGGAGATTGACAAGATTACTCTCGTCAGCATCCTCATCCATTCCCTCGTTTTCTGTTGTCCCTCGGTAAGATGGTACGGCATTTCTGTGACAATCACCTATCGTGTTGAAGGGAGAGACTGCCTTATATTGAGCATGGCTGTTTACGGAACCAATGCAAAATAGCACCATAGGTGCAAGACGTTTCATTCCCCTATGCAAAGATACTATATTTATTTTGAATATCATTATATTAATGGTGAATATTTATTAAAAGCGAGATGAAAATGTGATATTCTTGGTTTTCGAGAACTGTAATATATTGATATTGTAAGCTATTTGCCGAACAACCGCCTGTATATGTTTTTTGCCATCTTGGCAACCTTTGGTATATATCCTGGGTCTTCCGCATAACAAATTCTTTTAAGGAAGTGCAGGTAGTTTCCACCTTTATACTTGTACTGTATCAACTTCTTGTAGCCTACCACACTGTCCTCCCATCTCGCAAATCGGAAGTAGTCATGGTTCTTGCTGTCATAGAGACCAAAAAGATTGTTATACTCCTTGCACACACGACTGGAGAAATGTCCTGTTTCCAGAAGGGCTTGCGCCAGAACAAACAACTGGTTGGACAATCCCACTTCACAAGAAACCTCCATCAAATTGGAGAGGCTCAACTCTCGTGGTTTTCCCTTATAGTAGCTAATTGCTTTACTATCAAAAGTATTGCGTGGGTAATCTCTTCTTTGGCTCAAATATTTTTCGTACCGATTAATAAGAGAGGACAATTTGTCTTGTGGAATATCATTGTAGCCATCAAAGGAAGAATCGCAAGGGTTGACTATAGAGTCCAGAGCAGACTCGCCTTCTATTGCAGCCAAATCTTCAGTATGACATTTCATGAAACTTTGGCTTGTTTGACCAACGTTTCCAATAGTGTTGAATGACGGGGATATATTCTGTGCAAAACAAAAGCTGGTACTGGCAACGAATATACCGATGATGCTAATATTTTTTTCCATGGTGCGAAAATACACACTTTTTTCATATAGAAGAGTAATATGGTATGAGTAATATCAATATATTAATGATTATTGTAAAATTGGTTCTAACACCATCGCTGAATAGAACCAATGAAATAATTATCGGCAAAATATCAATATTTTAAACAAAAAATGATGATTCATGCAAAAGGCTTTTTAATTTTGCGCAAGAAATTCAATAATTTATGCATATGTCAGAAAAGAGATTTCACAGGGATGAATACCCATTGGACATCCTCGCCGAGTTCGGACTCAGCGAGCAGATGGTCTATGACCTGCCGGACTTTGTTCATGAGACCATAGAGCTTGGCGGCAAGTCACCGTTGCTTCCACTAACCATTGAGCAGCCTTTTGGATGCACACACCTTTATGCCAAGTTCTGCTTGGTAGAGACGGAAGACGGAATAGATGTTCTTTTCTCTCCTAAGTTGAAGGAGATGAACCTTGAAGCATTTTCCGAACATGAGAAAACGCTCCTGTTGGAAGGCAAGGTCATCGTGTCAGAAATAGAGGAAAGCTTCGTGACGGACGAGGGTGTTGAGGACGAACAGCGCATCAGGGCGTTTGTCCAGATAGACAGGGACACAAACAGCGTTGTCTATACCCCGACGCAGGTGATTGGGAGAAACCTCAAAAACGTGAGCGAGGAGTTTGACATCGGCGATGATGAACTGAGACTCCTGTCTGAGGGTAATCTTGTCACGATTTCAGAGGAGAACGAGGAGGGTTCCCCCGAGTACCTAACCATCGGTGTCGATTTGTTCTCAGACAAAGGCGTTGTGCTGGTTCCCGGTCAGAAAGGGCAATGGGAACGAACAGTACGCAAGTCCATGCCGGAATACAGCTTCGGCAACGATGGCTGCTGGATTAACAGGCATGGGGCTCTTTCGTATGTCCCTGAGGAAGACTTCACCAAGGACATCCTTGACGTGATGGAGCGACAAGCCAAGCAAGCAGGTATGGCTATGGAGTCGCATCTGGAACGTGAGGGATATGGCAAAGGATATTCCGAGACCGAGGAGGAAGAACAATCACGGCAAATCACAAGGTAGATACCAAAACTTCAAAAAAACAGATTATATGGCAAAGAATTATCCAGACTATGACACCCTGCGTGAGCAATACGAGACAGGGAACATTTCGGCAGTAGATTTCGTGACCCAGCAGTCCGATGAAGTGTCGGAGGATTACGAGCGTTTTTGCAAGGACGAGGGCATATCGCCCGACAAGGATTCCTCAGCCCTTGCCTTCATGGATTTCCGTGAGGAGTTGTTTGAGGAGAGTGTGAGCAACTAAGTCCAACCAAATTTGACTGATTATGAGTATTCGATCAGAAGCGATGCCATATCGGGGCGAGCTGTCCTGCTATCTGCAGGAGGTGCTCCGCAAGAACGGCATGAAGGCGCAGCTTGCGATAGAGAACGACAAACACTATTTGTTGGTTCAGGGGCATGACTCGCCAATGCTTGACTATCCCATCAGCGAGAAGCAGTTTCGGGCTCTTGCCGATGGAGGTACCAACTATTCGAACAAGAAAGCATACGCTACGTTCAACGGCATCGTCGGCAAGGATTTCGACGTGCCGTCCTCTTTCGTGGCGGCAAGAAACGTCAATGGTCGTGTTGCCATGGGACTACACGGCTACCGTGAAGGCTATGGGGACAGACACCCCCATGCCTTTGGACAGGACTTTCTGGGGTGGACACCACGACAACAACCGGGCTTTCACTTGCGTCGTATGTCAGGCGTTGCCATGAGTCCCATGGTGGCTGAGCATGCCGACGGCAGACTGCGACCGGGCGAGTTGAAGAGCGGAAGCTATGGCTACTATTACAAGGGACGCTCGGAACAAACCAGTGACCCACTCAAAGACATGCAGTCGTATTTCCCACCAGTACAGGTGCGCACCAGGCCACAGGAGCCAGCCAAACCATATAAGGACTTGATTACGTCCCCAGTGTATTTTACAAACGAGAAATGGCAGGAAGTGTTGTCTTCCCACGGCATCGCCCTCGATGCGGGCAAGAAGACGCTGACTATCCAATCCGCAGGTACGCAGCAGGACTTCATTTACGATTTGACAGATGATGAAGTGAGGAAGCTGACTGCCAATTCACTGAAAACATCATCGCTAAAGGAACGGCTGAACATCATGAACCATGTCATCAGTGGCGACTTCAAGGACAGGATAACGATGGATATGCTCAACAGTAAGGAGCGCATAGCCATAGGCTTGAAGCCTGAGGTGGAATCTTCCCTTGCCCGGAAACGAGACGGCGACACCTTGCAAGTGGTGCAAGACCCTTTGGCGAACGCACAACACGTTGCACCTACTCTTGACCCCGACAAAGGATATGTCAATGGTGCAGACCTTGAAAAGATGAACGAGAGGAAGGGGTGGTATCGGGAAGGCAAGCACGGACGGGAAGTCGAGGTCGGAGACATCTGGGTTGAGAAGAATCCCCTTTCCCAAGCGGAACCGAAGGAAGGGAAGAAGAACGATTCCAAGGAAGGCCGGTTCACTTACAAGATGAGTGCTGTCATCAATGGAGAGGTCGTCACCCATTCGATAGACAAGAAACAGTATGACAAGTTCATGGCTGTGGATGACTACCAACGCCAGCGCATGATGTCGAAAATCTTCCATGAGGTTGACATGAAGAGCCGCCCGGAGATGCGAAAGGTTTTCAACCTTGAGGCGTTTTTGGGCGCAGGACTGACCGCATTGAGCGATGCAACCTATTTGGGAGCGGACATTGCCCACAACGTCGAGCACATCAAGCACCCCCATCCTTCTCCAGAAGTCCATTCGGAAGTTCACGGAACAGGAAGGATATATGTCAAGCCCGGGGTTGACTCCCCCCAGGACATAGCGGCGAGAGCCTTTGACGCAGGAGTCAATGCCGGACTTCACCATGGTGGAGGCATGGGCAGATAAACCAAACAACATCATTTCTATTATGTCAACGAAGAAAATGCAAAAGCCAACACCTGAGCAAGTCAGGCTATTTGAGGAGAAAAGCGGTTTGAAGGTGATAGATGTCGAGAACAACATCTTGCAAACGGATGACGGTATCATGTGGAGACCTGCGAAGAACCACTTGGAGTTGTTGTGCGCATCTTGGGACGGAGTTGAAATCCTCGGTGTAGGAAAGATTCCGTTTGTCCCATCCTTTTGGAATCCATAGGAATTGCGAAGTTTTGTTTACGTTATAATTTTATTTCTTTCAATGAAGTACGAAGGTGAATTGTCTTTTGAGGATTTTAGAGAACGCCTTGATATACAGGATGTTCTCATAGACGCAGGCTATCAGTTCTACCGACCTGACGGCTTGCGCTATCCTGCGTACATCCGCTTGGACAGTCTGGGAAAGAAAATCTCTGGTGACAAGTTCGTTGTCATGCCCAATGGAAAAAGCTGCTTCAAGCCTCCAGAGATAAAGGTCTATGGCATCACCTCCTTCATCATGGAGCATCCGCATCTTTTCAACGAATACAAGGCAGGGATGGATCCCATTCGCCTCGTCAACTTGGTATGTAACCGTCTTTTGAATCATCCAATAGAAAACCGTATGCAGCGTATCGTCAATCCGAGCCGTAACGTGAAGCCGTTCAACATAAACGACTATCATACACAACCGTTCCAGAAGTACAACTTCGACAACATCAAGAAGTTCTATCCGTTCTTTGCAAGCAGAAAGATAGATTTGGCAACCCAAAGAGCCTTTTCCTCCCATTTCATGCTTGCGGATGCGAGGGTGGCAAAAAACTCGAACAGGTATATGAGAAACCTCGCCTTTCCCCTTCGTGTCCCCGGCAAGGAAGATATTGTCGGCTTGGAGGAGCGGGGCAGACCCCGTTTGGACGGAACGAGCGGCTACAAGGGGAAAGCCCTCGGCAGCAACTCTTCCGAAGGCTTGTGGATAGCCAGTCCTGCTGGCACCAAGCTGAAGGATGCGAAGGATGTGCTTTGGTTCGAGAGTGCCTATGATGCGATGGCGTATTACCAGCTTGCGGCAAGGCAGGGGAGGAACATGGACAATGCCGTGTTCCTGTCAACAGGCGGCAACCCCACGGTCATGCAATACAGAGGTGTAATCAAGGAGGCGAGAAACGCCTGTCATCACCTTTGCTTTGACAACGACCTCGCAGGAAGGCAGTTCGCCCAGAACTTCGAGCTGGAGATGCGTAATGTGAAGAAGGAGTTGCCGAAAATCGGCGAGGACATGAAACCCTATATGGACACGCTGACGGATGCCAACGACTATCATTCTGGCAACCATGACTATTTACCAGAGAATATCCGTGAAGTCTATGACAAGTATTGGGATGCCTGCGACGAGTTGTATTCAATGAAACATTCGGGACTGTGCTACGAGGGAGACATCAAGGAGCAGGAAGACTTGGCGAGCGGCTTGTTCAAGGAATACAATGCCATGATGCGAGAGAGACTTTGTTTCGGCAGTGAGCAGGGACATCTGAAGGAGATAGGAATCTATGACATACCCGAATGGGCGTTGTGTGCTATTGAGAACGGAGACATGGACGGACTTACCGATGAGGAAGAACGAGAGGTCAAGGATTTCATGGAAGAGAAGTTCCCCGAAGGCTATGTGTCAAACATCGATTGGGATGACTACAATGAGCTGAATGCCTATCCTGCTTTCGGTGAAAGAAACGAGGTTGCTTTGACTTCACATGGAGAATCGCCGTATCTTGCAGTCAAGACGTATTCCGTCAAGTTCCTTCACCCCACCTTGCGAGATGGCGAGGCGTTGCCGAATCTCACGGTTAAACGTGAGTTGCCTGAGACTGGATTCAAGGACTGGAACGAACAGCTCGCAGGAGCGGAGAGGTCAAGGGAATGCCAAGAGCAGGAAAAAGAAGGCAAGGAGCTGACAACCTCAGCAGGAGTGGACATGGACGGCAATGGCGAGATTGATGTCAACGAGAGTGAGGAGAGGAAGCATCACCATAGCATGGGACGATAAGATGGGACTGTTATACAAAACCATTCGCATACACCCCTCGGGCTTGCAGTTCCTGGTCTCTGACGGCGTGACGATATTGTTCACGCTATTGGTTCTTGCCCTTGCTGGTTATGACGGTCTGATGCCCAGAGGCTGGACTTGCTATATTCTTGGAGTAGGCATATTTCTCATCCTATATCTGTTTTATCGGTACGTCTATGTCACAAGGATGGTGTTTGTGATGACGGAGGAGCAGATTAAATACGAGTATGGTGTGTTCACGACCCAGCGAGGCTTCATCGAGCTATACAGGATTGTTGACTATAGCGAGCATCGTTCGTTCATGCAGTTGCTGTTGGGCTTGAAGACCGTCACCTTGTATAGCGGTGACAGGACAACCCCGAGAATAGACTTGATAGGGATAGAGAATGAAAGGGACTTGGTCACCTGCATCAGGGAGCGAGTCGAGTACAATAAACGACGGAGGAACATTCATGAATTTACGAATACGAAATAAAAAGCGACACAAATCATTCACGGAGGACTATTTCCCTCCTTTCGCAGAAGAGACCCTTGACCAGTGGCTTGCGGTCTCTTTGCTGGCACTCATACTGTTGTTCGTCACTTCGATGAGGGCCTATTCCCAGATTGCTTCAACCAACCCTGGCGAATATACCATCTTGGCTGCTGGCAACGAGTTGATAAACAAGACCGTGAAGTCGGAGACGAAGGCTGAACGAGAGACTGCCTTGATGCAAAATGCCATGGCTGCCGAATTTACCAAGATGAAGCAATGGGAAAGGGAGTACAACAGTTACCTGAAAGCAGCCGAAGGTTATGCGTCGGCATTGAAGGCTGCCACCCACATCTACAGCGATGGCATGAGAATCTTCCTCACCTTGGACAAGCTGCGGAAGGCTGTCGGTAACAATCCTCAGGGCGTTGTGGCAACTGTGAGCATGAACAACCTCTACATGGAAACGACCACGGAAATGCTCAGTGTGTTCACTTTGCTGAAAAGTGCTGTTGCCAAGGGAGGAAGCGAGAATATGCTGACAGGAGCAGACCGTTCCAAAACCCTTTGGGAGTTGGAGGACAGACTGTCCTCTTTTTCCCATAAGTTGCAGTTGCTGTATTACAGCATACGGCATTATCGGATGAGTGATGTGTGGAACAGGGCAACGGCAGGAATGATAGAGCGTGACCGACATGACATTGCCCTGCAATCCTTGTCGCATTGGAAACGCAGGGCAAGGGAGGTGTCATTATATTAGTCAGCAAGATGAGAAACATTGTATATACCATATTATTCGTGTTACTCGGTTTCTGCTTTGCAACTCCGGCAGAGGCGCAGGTCGATCCCGGGTTGACGGCAATGATTATCGAGTACACCAACAAGGCGAAATCGCAGTACAATAGTCAGTTGGCGACAATGGCAATGGAAACGGAGGGGCACGTCTGGCTCAATGGAGAGGTTAAATCCATCAATAATTTCCAAAGGGAATTTGACGAATACCTCAGTACGTTCCGCTCCATCATCTCCTATGCGGCACAAGCCTATGGCTTCTATTACGAGGTAAACAACCTCTGCCAGAACATGGGGAAGCTGACTTCCCAGATAGGTGACACACCTGTCAATGGCATTGCCGTTGCCCTCCACAACAAGAGAAACGACATCTATGTGAGCATCATTAACAAGAGTCTCGGCATCGTGAACACCATACGGCAGGTCTGCATTGACAAGAAGATGACGGAAAGGCAAAGGGTGGAGCTGGTCTTTTCCATACGTCCCCAATTGCAGCAGATGAACAGGCAACTTGCCACACTGACCAAGCTTGTCAAGTGTACCAACTTGGGACAGGTGTGGTATGGAATAGAACACAAGTCATTGCCGCATCGTGACGGCAAGGCTGGCATCGCCGAGGAATGTCTCGGTGCATGGAGAGTGAATGCAAGAAGTGTAAAACCAAGAAATTAAAAATATGGGATGGTTAATATCGTTAGCCACGAGGGTACTTCCTAAGGCTTGGAGGTATGGCGTGCAAGCCACCTCGTCACTTTGGCGAGCTGGCTCAGGGGTTGCCAGTGCAGGAGGCAAGGTCGCTTCTGCTGTTGCGCACAATCCGAAGACCGCCGCAGTTGTCGGTGTAACGACCTATGCAGGTTGGAAAAAGCTTGGCACCGAAGATACCATGGGTACGGCAGTGGGCAAGACTCTCCGTGAAAGCGTTGACGGCTCAGGCGGTTTTACGCATGACGTGATTAACGGATTCACAGGCAAGAATACGGTCGAGGATGTGAAGGACACGACAAAGTCCGTCATCAGCGATTTGAAGGACACTGCCAGCGAGACCAAGGGAATCCTTGGAACGTTGGGAGACACACTTCAGGGAATCAGCAAGTTTCTTGGCAACCTGTTCGGAGGCGAGGGGATGGGTATGTTCTCCAACTTCTTCGGTAATCTTGGAAGCGGAAAAGTGTCTGGACTTGGCATCGGTGCCCTGATAGCATCGGCATATATGATATTTGGTCGGACCGGGCTTCTCGGGAAAATCGGAGGGGCCTTGATGGCAATGATGATGATTGGAAACAATTCATCAAAGCAGATGCAAGCCAAGGCAGAGAGCGTGGAGGAAAAGGAGACGCAAGAAAGGCAGAACGGTATGCGTAGGTAATATAAGTAACATAGATAATACAAAGAATATAAATAATATTTGTAAATCAGATTAGTATGAGTTTTACGAGTGACATGAATCTTCATTCTCCAAGCGGCTATGCCATGCCCTTCGAGTTGTCGGAAAGTAGTCCGCTCAATATTACATTGGGCTATGGAAAGCAGGAACATCCCAAGACCAAGGAGAAGTTCTTCCATCATGGCGTTGATTTCTTGGTCGGCAAGGACACATGGCTGAAAGCCCTTGCCACAGGAGTTGTCTCTGGCATAGGAAGCGACGTGAACAGAGGATTCAACATAACGGTCAATTACAAGAACTATTCACAAGGGGCGAAAGGCTCCTATGATGTCGTATATTCCCACATACACCATTCGCTCTGCAATTTCGGCAAGAGCGTGAAGGCAGGTGACAACATTGCCGTATGCGACGGACTTCTTCACATAGAGGTTCATTACAACGGCCAGGAGGTCGATCCTCTGGAGTTCCTGACGATGATCCGTGACAACTTGGTAGTCATGGAACAAAGGCAAATGGAGGGAAGCAACCCGGAGATAGCCACATTGGACTTTGATGTCAAGACCCCCTATGATGACCATCAGCAGGAGATAGAGCAGATGTACCAACGGTTCTTCGGCAACTACATGACAGACCTGTTCACGAACCGCTACAAGGTACCGGGAAAAACAGAGGGCGCATTGCGTGACGTACTGAAGGAAGGTGCGGAGGGCGGTGCTTATTATGAGCATGCCCCCAGTATGCTGAATCCATTGGGGCTTGGCGCAAGGAGCTACGGTATCATCGGGCGTATCCAGACACTGCTGACCCACGACTTCCTCAATTACCTTGCCTTGATGCACGGAGTGTTCCTTTCTTCCATGTCTGAGTTTGAAAAAAAAAAGCTGTTGACAGGGCTGTAGAAAGCCAAGGCATCATAGACCCTTTCGAGAACCTAGACATAGATGTCCAGAGTTTCGACATCCAGAGGACAGTCAGCGTATATCCCGACAAGGACGGCATCGTCTGGTGGACGAAGGCGTGGTTCAACGGAAAGAGCAAGGGAGAAAGGGCTGTGGAGATAACGAGGGAGCTTGCCGTGAAGTTCATCCGTGACAACATCAGAAAGGACGAGTGGCTGGAAGAGTATTTTCCCAAGCAGATGGAAATCCTGCATGCGGCACTCGCCCAGACAAGGGAGCAGGTAATCAATCAACTAAGACAGACATTTGTATAAGATGGCAAAGACAAACAACAAGACACCGGATTGTTTCCAGACACGCATCGTGCCTGTCATGAACAAGGTGCGTGATGAATTGTGCCGACTTCGGGCAGACGAACAAAGTCAGCACAACTCCTCATTGTCCGTATTGTTCGCAGGTGCGGCAGGCCCCGACGGCATAGCTTCAATGGAAGCCGCCAAGGAAAAGGTCAGAGAGATTGGCAGGTGGAACAGAAAGACTGTCGATGACTATATAAACATGGTGAAATCAGAACTTGCCAAACAGCACATCAAGGTCGATTCCGTCACGGAGAAGAAGATGGTTGACTATCTCGTCCACCAACAGATGCCCCAGTCAACGCTTGACTATGTGGCAAGGAGAGCAGCCAAGGAAAGCATCTTCTATCTTCCCGAAAAGGCAAAGAACACCGCTTTGCAAGACCATCTGGACAAGGAGGGAGAAAAGAAACATGACCCTTCCTTCTTGGAAGAAGCGGCAGGAAGCGTCCTCTCGTGGCTTGCCAATGCAAGCACCACAATGGGGGCGGGCGGTTTCTTCGGGCAGACAGCCTTGGACGGCGCAACGGCAGCCACCTCGCATTATGCCCAAGGGCAACAAGAAAAATATCTTGAAGAACAAAGGAAGAAGGGTAAGCAGGAAGTTGCCGCAGCAAGCAAGAAATCTGCCACGATTCCCAAGTGGATGCTTACCCAGATGGGCTTTGGCAGAATTTCCGACGCTACAGACAAGCAACTTGCCGTTGCCAAGAAGTGGGCTGATGAAAACGCAAGGAACTACAGAAAGAAGGTAAGCCAAGCCATAGATGCAGGACAGAGGACTGTCAAGGCAAGTGGCAAGACGGATATGGTGTCCGTTGCGGATGCCACCAGCCGGGCCATGCAATACGAGGCGTTTTCAAAAGCAGTTGCCAAGGAGGTGTCTTCACGGAAACAGGCAGGAAAGGATGCCGTCCGTTATTCCGACATCGAAGAAGCAAGTGAGGCTGTAACTTTATCAACGCAATCCAATGATGGGAGCGAAACTTCGGGACAGCAAGAGGAAACGCCCTCGAAATCCCATTCCCAAACTGGAGACTACAGTGGCTGGAACGGTATTTTGGATGCCTTGGGAATGAAGGGAATGGGCGACACCATGCAGCACATGGGGCTTACCCTTGCCATGCTTCCCGACATGCTTCTTGGCGTGTTTACAGGCAAGACCAAGTCCATCGGTATGAACCAAAGCACACTGATGCCATTGGCTGCGCTCATCTCGGGAACCTTTGTCAAGAATCCGTTTTTGAAGATTCCCCTGATGCTGTTTGGTGGGGCGAACCTTGTCAACAAGATGGGACAGGAGGCTTTGTCAGAGTACCGTGGCCAAGGCAGCGACGCAACAAAATACAAGCATTATGCCGATGAGGTTTTGAACGTCCGAATGAGGAATCCCCAGATAGAGGGCAATGTGCTATTGGTTGACATCGACAATGTGCCCAGGGTGGTGACGTTGCCGCAAGCGGTTGTGGAGGCATACAAGGAAGGTGCGTTGCCCATCAATGCCATAGCCAACCGCATCCTTGCCAAAACCGACCAGCTTATGGAAAGTAATCAGAGGGAAGTTCGGAACGTGTCAGAAAGCTACGAGCAGAACACGGAACGTGAGCAGGTTCGTGGAATACGCTAAGAGTTCTACAATATATTTTTCACCATCAAACGATATGATATTATGGCAGAAGAAGTAATTCCAAAGAAAACAGGGGTTGAGAGACAGGCAGAGATTCTTGTCGCCGCCCTTGAAAGAGCAAGCCAAAATGGTGGCGTATTGCTCAATGAGAAGGAGAAGCTGGCACCGCATTTCTACAACAAGAAACTGACCATATCTCCCGTCAATGCCTTGGTAATGGCTATGCACAGCGACCAAGGGGAGTTCCAGACCAACGGCTATACCCTGTACAACGAGACCCAAAGCCGCAATGAAGCTGTGAAGAAGGGGCAAAAGGGTATGCCCTTCGTGTGGGTGAACATGAACCAATATGTGAACAAGGAAAATCCAGAGGACAAGCTGAGCCGTTCCGAGTTCAAGAAACTTCCCGAGGATGCAAAGGAGAAGTACAAGCTCAATCCACGGCAGGACACCTATACGATATTCAACATCGACCAGACTACGATGTCCCATGTCCACAAGGAGGAGTATGGCAAGCAATTGTGTGAAAAGGGATTCTACGAGAACCGAATCGCTCCAGAGAATATCGAGAAGGACGAGAAGCAGGTTCGCATTGATGTGAACAAATTCCTGAAGAGCATCAAGGACAACCTGCTGCCTATCCGCAAGGATGCCACAGGCATTGCCCACTATGACGCAGGCAAGGACACCTTGTATATGCCAGCCCAGAAGGATTTCCCCTCCTATGCCGATTACGTCCAGGAAGTCTCCCGCCAGATAGCCCATGCGACAGGTGTTCCGCAACGCTTGCATCGGGACGGCATGAATGTGGGAGATTCCCTGACAGAGGCCAGCCAAAGGGAGATGCTTGTAGAGGAACTGACCTCCGCACACAAGATGCTGGAGTTGGGTATGGTGGCGAAACTGCGCCCTGAGACCCAAAAGGAGCTGCCAGCCATCATCGCACAACTGAAAGAAAATCCAAAGGTGGCAGAGAAAGTCTTTCACGATGTCAACAGGACAGTCGGCATGATCAAGAAAGCCGAGGCTGGTGAGAAAATCACGCTCATAGAGAAGCCCTCTACAGAGGAACGGAAGCAGCAATGGAAGTCACAGTTTCCTATTGACAAGGTGCCGCAAGTTTTTGAGCAGACAACCATGTTGAAGGACGACGAGGGCAAGTGGACATTGGTTGCCAAGCCCGAGAACGAGCGGACTTTTGCAGTCCATCCCACCAAGGAAGATGTGGGTATGTATTTCGATGTCATCAAGAATGACCATGAGGAAAGCCATGTGCAGGAGTTCCGCACCCAGTTTGCGCAGAAATACTACTCCGAGGTCGCCAAGCATCCAGAGAAAGAGGTACAGCTATTTAGGAGCAATGCCAACCAAGAGACCCTCGACCTAATCAACAAGGTCAATGCCTTCAAGACAAAAGACTCCAAGATGCTCCTCGTTGCCACCATCGGCGGCGACAAGCAGAAGCCAGTGGAGATAACCCAGTCGCAATGGCAAAGGATGTGGCTTGCCGATGACAAGCAAGACTACAAGACCCATCTGGCTGCAATCCTGTATTCCGATGTCCTGTCAGGCAAGCTGGAGCAGACGAAACGTTCTGTCTCGCCAGAAGTGGAAGGCACGCAGCTTCATGAGGAGCAGGAACATCGGGAGTATCACGAGAAAA
The DNA here is from genome assembly GCA_963628185.1 of Waltera intestinalis. Lineage (GTDB taxonomy): Bacteria > Bacteroidota > Bacteroidia > Bacteroidales > Bacteroidaceae > Prevotella. The sequence continues at coordinate 22,339 of CAVGEN010000096.1, forward strand.
TAGACCGACAGCAGCAATCCCCGGAGCAAAAGGAAAAGGAGAGAAGGGAAGAAAAAGCCAAGGAAGAGGCAACAAAGCAAGAGACCAAGGCTGTGGCAACCTTAGTAGTGCCTCCAATCCTTACCCAATACGGAGAACTGAAGGGCAAACATCCTGATGCCATGTTGCTGTTCAGGGTCGGCGACTTCTATGAAGCCTATATGGAAGATGCCCAGAAAGCGTCCAAGATACTCTCGTTGACATTAGAGAAAAGCAAGGACAAACAGGGACTCGACGGCAAACCTTTGGAGTCCATTGCTTTCCCACACCATGCGCTTGACAGTTATCTGCCCAAGCTCATCAGGGCTGGGGAACGGATAGCCATCTGCGACACCTTGCCAGAACCGAAGCAAAAGAAGCTGGACATCCCCAAGGAGGAAAGTAGGGAAAGCAAGCAGGAAGTCAAGGAAGTCGTGGAGAAAGAGACACGCCACGGAATGCATAGATAATACGAGACAAGATGACACAGTCAAGACAACAATACATCGACAATTATGCTGAGTATGCCATGGAGCAGATGCGCCGCTATGGCATACCTGCCTCCATCACGCTCGCACAAGGCATCATCGAGTCTGCCGACGGCAAGAGTACGTTGGCTAACACAGCCAACAACCACTTCGGGGTCAAGGGCAGTTACAACGGGAACTATGTCCTTGCGGATGATGACAAGCCCAACGAGAAATTCAAGAAATACGACAATGTGGGTCAAAGCTACGAAGACCACTCCAAGGTGTTGACCAACCAAAGATACCAACGGTATGTCAAGAACTTGTCGCCCGATGACTACAAGGGCTGGGCAAGCGGCATCCAGAAAGGCGGCTATGCCTCGTCCAAGGCTTACGTCTCGACAGTTGTTGGCGTCATCGAGGGATGTGGGTTGCAGAAATATGACCAGATGGTCATGAGGCAGATGAAAAGCGAGGGCAAACAGTTCGGCGTTGCTTCCAATCCCCTGTCCAACGCTAACTCGGAGAAAAAGTCTGAGACAAAGAGTACAGGAATGAGTTTGCCACAAGGACAATACTGCATGCCAGTCAAGCGTGAGGAGTTTATGCTTGTCACCTCTCCTTACGGGAAGCGGTCTGATCCCATCCAAAAGGGCAAGACCCAGATGCACCATGGCATGGACATCAAGACGCACAACGAGAGCGTCCTTGCCACGGAGAACGGCGGAAAGGTCATCGGTGTTGACAACCGAACCAATACAGGAGGTGGAAAAACGCTGACCATAGAATACGAGCGAGCCGACGGCAGCAAGACGCAAGTCCAGTATATGCATCTGTCAAGGATAGATGTCAAGAAGGGCGACACTGTCAATGCAGGGCAAAAAATGGGCGTAACAGGGAACACCGGGACAAGAACGACAGGTGAGCATCTTCACCTTGGGGTCATCAATGTAACCGCAGACAAACGGCTTCAGTGGGTAAATCCTGCTGCGTACCTCGCCGAATTGAACCAGAAGGGAAACCTGAACATCCAAGCCCAGTACAATGGCAAGGATTTGTTGGCGCAGTACGAAACCAAGGGAAATGAGAAGGCAGAGGCAGAATTGACTCCCGAAAGTTGGATGACCAAGCTGTTTGGCTCCTCCGACTCAGCCTTGGAAGGATTGGGCAATACCGAGGGGCAAGGTCTGTTGGAATCTCTGATGCACATGCTTGTCACCATGCTCATGCTGACGATGCAAGCGGAAGGCAAAAGCAAGGAGGAGAAAATGCAAGCTGTCAGTGACGCTCTTGTTGACAGAAAGATAGACATAGGCAGCCTCGTTCCCAACTTCAAGTCCGCTTCCTTGGCAATCGGTAATAATGGCAGCACCGTTCTCTCGGTAAGCGACGGCAAGCAAGAATACAGGCATGAGTTGACCAATGCGGAACAGACGAGACTGTCGCAATTCCTCAATGGACAGGAAAACGACGAAGTCAAGCGTCAAAAGATTGGCGGCATGGTCAGTGCCATCATCTTCTCACAGCAAGCGTCGAGAAACTACGAGGAGATTGAAAGTCAGCAACAGTCTCAGCAACAGAACATTCAAAGGAAATAACATTTAAACAAACAGATTATATGATTAGAGCAGAAGTTAAAATCATCGGCACCATCAAGCGAAGTGCAAACATTCGTACAGACAAGAACAACCAGCCTTATCTGTCCTTTATCGTGACAATAGCATTGCCGGATGCCAAGACCAGCACCAATTCGATAGATGCATTGGTATCATATCCAAGGGGACAGCAAGGGGATGTCTCTTTGTTTACGGAGGGAGTGAGAGTAGCCATCCAAGGGGTACTGGACATCAGAAACAAGGAAAACAAGCTTCTTTTCTATCTGACGGCAGAATCCGTATCGACAGAAGGTGTGCCTGAGTTGGATTCCATTTCTGGAACGCTGTCCTTCCGTGGTCATCTGAAAAAGGAGAAGGTCTATGAGGAGAAGAATGACAAGAACGGGAATCCTTACCTTGTCTTTTCGGCATATTCGGCAGAGAAGGTGGGTGAGAGCTTTGTCAGCACATGGGTCAACTTCATGCGCTTCCCTGAGAAAGGGGCTGGAATAGAAACTGTCAAGCCAGATTGGATGTGTTCCAAGGCTCATGTCTGCATAAACGGTGAACTTCAAATATCCTCGTACAACAGCAAGGTGCAGCTTTCCTGCAAGGTGACGGAAATGAGCGAGTTCGTAAAAGACAACACGCAACCCTAAAAGCAAGGAATATGTCAAAGAAAAACTATACCCCAAATCCCGACGGCTTGTCCGCAGAGGACAGAGCCTTGAATACCTTTGCCGACTTGATGATTGACAAAATCACCAATATGCAGCAGGACTGGAAGAAGCCTTGGTTCTGTCCACAGGCAGCGCAGTTGCCAAGAAACCTCAATGGACGTTTCTACAACGGTATGAACAGTGTAGTACTGATGCTCATGCAGGAGAAAAAGGGATGGCAGACCTCACGTTTTGCCACCTTTGACAGAATTGCAAGTTTGAACTTCACCAAGGATAAAGACGGGAAAACCGCTGCCGTTGACAAGGACGGAAATAAACTCCCCCATGTGTCAATCTTGAAGGGTGAGAAAAGTACACCTGTGATGCTGACCACTTTTACTTGCGTCGATGCGGAGACCAAGGAGCGTATCAAGTATGATGACTACAAACAGATGAGTGAAGCGGATAGAGCGAAGTATCATGTCTATCCGAAGCTACAGGTGTACAATGTCTTCAATCTCGACCAGACGAATCTGAAGGAGTCACGTCCTGAGATGTACCAGTCGTTTCTCGACGAATCGGAGGGCAGGAAGTTCGAGTCTGCTGAAGGCATGAAGAATTTCCCTGCCTTGGATGCGATGATAGAGAAAGACTTGTATGTGTGTCCCATCAAACCGACACGCGGCGATGACGCTTACTACAGCATAACAAAAGATGTCATAGTCGTTCCAGAAAAGGCGCAATTCGTTGACGGAGAGTCTTTCTACAGCAACCTTCTGCACGAGATGGGGCACGCTTCTGGTGCTCCAAACCGACTGGACAGGTTAAAACCCGGGCAGTCATTTGGCAGCGCAGCTTATGCAAGGGAAGAACTTGTCGCAGAGCTGACAGCAGCATTGGTCTCCTCGCAGTATGGCATGGAGAAACACGTGAAAAGCGACAGTGCCGCTTATCTGAAGTCTTGGCTCAACAGTCTTCACGAAGACCCAAGTTTCATCAAGTCCACCTTGATGGATGTCAAGCGAGCATCATCTTTCATCAGCCAGAGGCTGGATGCTGTCAATATGCGTTTGGAGCGTGACGGATGGGAAGCAGACTTCTCGGACATACGCCAGCAAAACAAGGCGTTCATGCCCTCGTTCACGTCGAAGCCAAGTCCGCAGAGTACAGCAGTGGCAAGTGAGCAAACGGCAAAAGAAGAGCAGGAGCAAAGTGAACAGAAAGAACAGGTCGCCGCCAAAAGCGTAAGTCAGCCCCGATTTCACCGTTAGGCTTATAGAGCCAGTCCGTGAAGCTGATGTCCTTTTCACTTTTTCTTCGGAGAATGAAGCGGAGATGTATTTCGGTGATTCGCCTGTCAAGGTCGATATGGAAACGGCGAAGTATATCCTCAGACAAAAGGATTCCATGCCGGAAGGGGCTGCTTGGAACGGTCAATTCCCTCCAATCGTGAATCATACAAGCTCTGCTGTCGCTCGCCATCATCCTGATTTCAAAGCTGCAAAGCATGGTGATTTTCAGGCAGCCTTACGCCTTGTTGACGAGTTGGTGAAAGACGAGAAGATAGCCTTGATTGCGAGTCGGTTTCCGAAAGCCCATATTATCTACAACCATAGGATGCAAGGTGATGGTATCAATATGATACCTGCCGCTTACGCAGCAAGGTTCTCTGCGATAGGAATGACGGTGGAACACAACATAGTTGCAGTTACCAATGTCTCTCATACCAATGCCTCGGACATTTCTCGCATCAGTAAAAGAATGCGGTTCGATGGACATGTAAACAAAGGTGTTGATTACATCTTGTTGGATGACTTTGTTACGTCGGGCGCAGAACTGAGGGACTTGCGTGATTATGTAAGCAGCCAAGGTGGAAATGTCGTAGCCATGACAACATTTGGACATGGTAGCTTCGGGAAGTTGAAAGACATAAGAATTGACGAGGCATACAGGCAAAAGCTTCAAGATGCCGGTGTCACGGATATAGATTTGAGGAAATATGGAATCGCATCGGAAATCGGTTGCCTCACTCTCGGGGAGGCAGCAAAGCTTGCCAGAATGGTTGTCGCCAGAGCAAAGGGAAAGGCTTCGCAAGTCTTTGCAAGAATGCAACGAATCTCGGATTCCTGCTGGAATGCGCAAGCGTTGGCAGGAGAGGTTCCAGGCGACAAGGTTAAAGGTAAACTAATCAATAAAGAATTGAATGAAAACGAAAAAGCAGTCAGAAAAGGGCTGCACAGGTAAAGTTATGAAAAAGATTTTTATCATGTCCATGTTGGTGTTCGTAGGACTTGACATGGATGTATCAGCAAAGCAAAGTAGTAATATTGGTAACATCTGTAATAAAGATAATACAGAATACGGGAATGAGTTGAAATCCCTTCAACCAACGTTCCTTACCAATGTTACCGAGTCTTCAACTTTAGGAAGTAACTGGTTCCTTGAAGTGAAAGGCGGAATGTCCGCATTCATCGGCTCACCAATAGGTTGCGGTGATGTGTTTGACAGAACAAAGCCAGTATTGCAGGTGGGAGTCGGTAAATGGTTTTCGCCATCGGTCGGTGCAAGAGTAGGTTTTCAGGGATTGCAGTTCAAAAATGCTAACTTGGAAACAATGAATTACCAATATTACCATGCTGACATTATGTACAATCTTACACATGGTTTACAGCAGGACGAGCATGGTATTTCAAAGCTTGATGTTATCCCTTTTGTCGGATTGGGCATCGCCAGAAACGGCTCCACTGTTCCAGGCTATTTGACCAGTGACGGAAAGAGCATAGGCAACCATCCTTTTGCATTGGGCTATGGTGTTGAAGTTCGCTATCATTTGCATGACAGATTGCATCTTGTTGCAGAAATCAGCGGCATGACAACCCAACAGACCTTCGATTGCGTTGGCTCCTCTTGCAAATTTGGCGACAATATGCTTAGCCTGTCCGTAGGTTTATCCTATACTATTGGAAGAAAGGGATGGAAAAAGGTGGTTGATGCTGTTCCTTACATCCGTCAAAACGACCTGCTGATGAGTAGGTGCAGAATGAAATGTGAGGGTGCAAAGAATGAGCGGAACAACTATTCAGGCAAGGGGAAAAATGACTATAATGGTCTTAATTCCCTTCGTTACAGGTTGTCGTTGGATGATTCAAAGTCTTTGGGGCAGACAGATACGACCAATGTTATTGGTGTGGGCGTACCTGTCTATTTCTATTTCAAGCTCAATTCTGCCAAGTTGGTTGACAAGTCACAGTTGTCCAATCTTGACGAGATAGCCAAGATTGCCAAGGAGCAAGACTTGACAATCCACATTTCTGGTGCGGCAGACAGTGCCACAGGAACGAGTGGCATCAACCGACAATTAGGTAAGGAACGAGCAAAATACATAGGTAAGCAACTTCTCAAAAGGGGAATAAGCAAGGTTAATTTGAAGGCTGTCAGTCTGGGTGGAATCAACCAGTTTTCACCCAAGGAAGCCAATCGCTTTACACTTGTCTTGCTGACAAAGTGAGAATAATACTGATAAGATTTTTGTGGGTGTTCTTTTCTATAGCCTGTTTGTAGCGTGATGCTATAAGCAGGCTTTTATCGTCAAAAATCAAAATAAAATGACATTTTCTTGCCAAAAACAATAATTTATTGTCTTTTTTGATATTTTTATGCTATAAAAATGAGAGATTCTGAGATAAAAACATTATTTTTGTAGCGTAAATACATAATAAATTCTGAGGTTATGGTGAGCAAAAACTTGAATCGGATAAAAGTTGTTCTTGCGGAGAAACA
>CAVGEN010000097.1:0-28686 GCA_963628185.1 Waltera intestinalis
GAGTTGTCGGAAATAGTGGTGAGAGCCTGCGTGATGTCTGGACCCACCAACGCTCCCTGACGGAACGGCAGCGTGCCCACCACACCATTGGCAGGACTCTTCACCACGGTATAAGAGAGATTGTTTCGTGCACTTGCCTCTGCGGCACGGGCCAGCGAAATCTGGGCCTGTGCGTCGAGCCAAGTATTGTAAGCCAACTGAAGTTCGTGCTTGGAGACCACCTTTTGGTCGAAGAGCCGCTTCTTGCCCTCGTAGTTGAGTTTGGCCGTGGCAGAACTTGCCATCGCTGCGCTTACTTGGGCTGAAGCTTGTGCCAAGGCAGTGCGATAGGGGACGGCATCGATGGTGAAGAGCGTCTGTCCGCGATTCACCTCTTGTCCTTCCTTCACGCAAACCGACACGATCTTGCCCTGCACTTGAGGGCGAATCTCGATGTCTAGCCTGCCTTGGATGGAGGCGGTGAAGAGTTGCTTCACCTCTGTGTCGCTCCTCTTCACCACCATAGTTCTCCATCGGTTGTTACCCTGGACACTGCTTCCCTGTGTTTCCCGGGAAGTTTCTTTGTCCTTGCATCCTGACATGAGGGGGAGGATGCAGAGGACAATAAAAAAAAGAATATGAGTTTTCTTTTTCATGTTGTGATATTTGTTGTTGTTGTAATCGTTACGAAATTTCTGCTAAAAGCGGTTGCAAAGTTATGATAAATTTTCGGTATGTATATCGGTAAACTGCGTGAAGCGGAAAAAACAAGGGGTGAATTTGCACATTTCAGGTGTGAAAAGGAAAAGGCGTAAAAACAACGTGTAGTAGGGGAAGGATGCGCTTTTGGGGGCGGCTATGGTTGTACTTTCGTGGGTTCATCCCTTGTTTTTTCCGTTTCGCCCACTTTTTTGTTGTTTCCTCAGAAATTATTTGTAACTTTGCCCCACAAGATTACAATTATGAACGAAACCAAGCATTTTTTGAAGAATTGGGGATTTATCTCCTTGGCGGCATTCGTGTTGAACAACCTACTATGGTGGATCAATACAAGCGACGAGATCTTGGAGAAATACCCATACGGATGGGAGGACTTCATGTTCGACCTCTGTTACTGTGCCTTTTACGTACTGGTGTCCCTCTCCGTTTCCAACATCATTCGCAAGCTATTGCTCGACAGACGATTGCTCGACAAACGGCTGTTGGGCAAGGAACGTTCGTCCTTCACGCAGTTCTTCCTGCATAGTGGGGCGATGCTTGTTGCCAATATCATTATTGCCATCCTCTTCGAGAGTGTTGCCAACGAGATATACGAGGACGGCGAGGAATTTTTCTGGGACCGACTCTACGTGTTCACCACCATTGCAACCTTGCTTACCATAGTGTATCTCTGCCTCTACTACAGTCGCATCGTAGTTCGTCAGGGCAATAGAAACGTTGAGATGCAGAAGGAACTGCTGAAACTCCAGCTTGATCCACATTTTGTGTTCAATAGTCTGAGCACGCTTACCGAACTGATAAGTGAAGACCCCGAACTTGCCGAGACATTTACGCTGAAATTTTCTGCTATTTATCGTTACATCGTGAACCAACTGAATAAGGAGACGGTCTCTGTCAGTGATGAAATCAGTTTCATACGAGAGTATTGCGACTTGCTCGAAATCCGCCATCCTCACCACTATGTTTTCGAGATAAGCGATGAATTGAACCATGACGGCAGCCTTATACTCCCGATGTCCATCCAGATACTCGTGGAGAATGTGGTGAAGCACAATGCCCATTCTGCTCGCCAGCCGTTGCATGTTCTTATTGAGCGTGAGGGCGACTATGTGGTGGTGAGAAACAGACGAATTCCGCTCGTGGGGAAGTTGCCTGCCACCACCAAGATAGGCTTGAAGAACCTTGGCGAGCGGTATGGCTTGCTGGGATTGCAACCTGTGGTAAATGAGACGGAGGAAGAGTTTGAGGTGAAATTACCGATTATAAAGAAGTAACGATATGAAAATATTGATAATAGAAGACGAGGAGCGCAGCTTTATGCGTTTGAAGCGACTCCTCCAACAGATAGACGGGACTTTAGAAATCGACGGTCCCATAACGAGCGTAAGCGAGACAACAGAGAAACTAGGCAATGCCAACCAAGGCTACGACATCATCTTTGCCGATATTCGTTTGGATGATGGTGATGTGTTCGAGGCATTCCTGCAAGTGTCAGTTATAGCTCCCGTGATCTTCACCACTGCTTACAACGAGTACGCGCTGGAGGCTTTCAAAAGCAATGGTATAGCTTATTTGCAGAAACCAATCGTTCCTCAAGAACTTGCTGATGCTGTGGATAAGGCTAGGAAATTGATTGTGGGCGGCCATGCACCACAAGATTATTCTTCTCTCTTGGAAACGTTAGGGTTGAAAAAACAGACATCTCGCGAGCATTTCCTCGTTCAGAACAATGACGGCTATACAGTGCTCAATGTGCAGGAAATCAACCACGTCTATACAGAAAATGGTGTCACTCGTGCCTTCCTTCACAACGGCAGGTCGATGGTTCTTGGCTATACCCTCAACGACGTGGAAGCGCAGCTTAGTCCTGCGAAATTCTTCCGTGCCAACCGCCAGTATATTATCGGCATAGACAGCATTGAGCGCATCAACTTTCTCTTCTCTTCCAAACTCTCCGTTCGCTTGAAGATTTATCCTGAGGTGGAGATTATCGTGAGCAGGGAAAAGTCGGCGCAGCTCAAAGAATGGATAGATAGATGATGGGAATTTATTGGGAATATGCAACTTGAACCTTAAATAAAATAAATAATGGACTAATAATTTTGCACTCTGCAATAAAAACTGTACTTTTGCAGTCGCATTGTGGTGGGAGAGGGGATTTCCTGTCCAATATACAGGGAGGAAAGCTACAAAGCTGGTAGAGAAGAAAGATTAAAATATTAAGATAATGGCAAAGAAAAAAAGATGGCATTGCTTGCCTGGTCAGCCTCTTACGGAGCTTGACAAGCAGGTGATGTACTGGGAAAATAAAGGCAAACTGGTGCCTACCCGTGATCTGATCAAGACTCCAGAACAGATCGAGGGCATCCGCAAGAGTGGCGTTGTCAACACAGGATGTCTCGACGCTGTGGCCGAGGCTATCCGCCCGGGCATGAATACGCAGGAAATCGACGATATTTGTATGCAATACTGCAAGGACCATGACGCAATCCCTGCTTGCCTCAACTACGAAGGCTATCCTAAGAGTGTCTGCACGAGCATCAACGAGGTGGTGTGCCATGGCATTCCTAAGGAAGAGGATGTGTTGCAGGAAGGGGATATCGTGAACGTCGATATGACTACCATCGTGGATGGGTATTTCGCCGACGCCAGCCGTATGTTTATCGTGGGAGACAAGACGACTCCAGAGAAAGAGCAGCTGGTGCGTGTGGCCAAGGAATGCCTGGAGTTAGGCGCCGAGACGGCTAAGCCGTATAGTTTTGTGGGTGACATCGGCCATGCCATTGAGAAGCATTGCAAGAAATATGGCTATGGCGTGGTTCGCGACCTCTGTGGACATGGCGTGGGATTGGAGTTCCACGAGGAGCCAGAGGTGGTTCACTATGGACACAAGGGTACAGGCATGTTGCTTGTTCCTGGTATGGTGTTTACCATCGAACCAATGATTAACATGGGCACTTGGAAGGTGTTCATCGATGCTGATGACCCATACGGATGGGAGGTAATCACAGGTGACGAAAAACCATCCGCACAGTGGGAGCATACCTTCGTGATGACTGAACATGGGGTAGAGGTACTTACCTATTAAACTTCGTTGGCAAGGAATGGCTATATAATATAAGGTGTAAAGTCATGGAAGAAAAAGATATTTATATACTGGGAATTGAGAGCAGTTGCGACGACACTTCGGCTGCCGTGTTGAGGAATGGCGTTCTGCTTAGCAATGTCACAGCTTCGCAAGAGGTGCATCGCGCATATGGAGGAGTGGTGCCGGAGTTGGCATCTCGTGCCCATCAGCAGAATGTGGTTCCTGTGGTTGATCAGGCTATCAAGCGTGCAGGTATCACCAAGGAAGATCTGAGTGCAGTCGCTTTTACTCGCGGTCCGGGCTTGATGGGGTCGCTCTTGGTGGGTGTGAGCTTCGCCAAGGGCTTTGCTCGCTCGCTCAACATCCCCCTGATAGATGTCAATCACTTGCAGGGGCACGTGATGGCGCATTTCATCAAGGAGAGCGATGACGACCAGACGGCTCCTCCGTTCCCTTTCATCTGCTTGCTCGTGAGTGGTGGTAACTCGCAGATAGTGAAGGTCAATGCCTACAATGACATGCAGGTGCTCGGTCAGACTATCGACGATGCGGCTGGCGAGGCTATCGACAAGTGTGCCAAAGTGTTGGAGTGGGGCTATCCTGGCGGTCCGGTCGTTGACAAGTATGCTAGGCAAGGCAACCCGAAGGCGTTCGCCTTCGCCGAGCCTCATATCCCAGGCTTAAACTATAGTTTCTCTGGTTTCAAGACCAGTTTCCTCTATAGTTTGCGCAAGTGGGTGGCTGAAGACCCAGACTTCGTGGAGAAAAACAAGTTCGACTTGGCTGCCAGCATCGAATATACGATAGTTGACATCTTGATGAAAAAACTCCGCATGGCTGTGAAGCAGACGGGCATCAAACATGTGGCTGTGGCTGGCGGCGTGTCGGCCAACAATGGTTTGCGCAATGCGTTCCACGACCACGCCAAGCGGTTCGGATGGACGATATACATCCCTAAGTTCAGCTATACCACCGACAATGCAGCCATGATTGGTTGCGTGGGTACCTTCAAGTACCATGATGGTGACTTCGCCACCATCGACCTGCCTGCATTCTCTAAAGTAACGTTTAAATAATGTTTAAAAATGGAATTTGAAAGTAAGATATTGAGCAAGAGCATTTCCGAGTTGCTCTATAATAGTGAGAAAACAATGGGCACTGCGGAGAGCTGTACAGGCGGTCGCATTGCCGAGGCTATCATCTCTGTGCCTGGTGCGTCCAACTATTTCAAGGGAGGCGTGGTCTCTTACACCAATGAGGTGAAGGAGAACATTCTGGGCGTGAGCCATGAGGTGCTGGAAGAGCAGACTGCGGTCTGCGAGGAAGTGGCCAAGGAGATGGTGCTAGGTGCCATCAAGGTTTTGAATGTGGATTTCGCCGTTTCGTCAACGGGCGTGGCTGGTCCTACAGGTGGCACTTCGGCAATACCAGTTGGCACCATCTACATCGGTTATGGAAGCAAGGACGATGTGCGTGTCTTGAAACTCTGCGAGGATTTCGGGCGTGACATCAACCTCGCCATCGCTACAAACACGGCCTTGAAGTCAATCTTCGCTTTCCTCAGTGAGCATGAGGAAGAACTGAAAAAAGACAAAAACAAAGACTAAGTGACTCTGAAATATAAAAAATTCTTAAAAGATGCTTTTCTTTTAGGGATTATTTTGTATATACGAGAAATATTTGTAATTTTGCACTCTGTTTGGAATAGGTATCAATTAACGAATTAGAAAATTAAAGATAGAAATGTCTAAGATTTGTCAAATTACAGGTAAGAAGGCACAGATAGGTTGCAATGTGTCTCACTCAAAGCACCGTACAAAGAGAAGCTTTGACGTTAACCTCTTCAGCAAGAAATTCTACTATGTAGAAGAGGAGTGCTGGATTAGCCTTAAGATCAGTGCGGCTGGTCTTCGTCTCATTAACAAGGTAGGTCTTGATGCTGCTTTGAAGCAGGCAGTGTCTAAGGGTTACGTAGATTGGAAAGACATTAAAGTAATAGGAGAATAATATCATGGCAAAGAAAGCAAAAGGTAATAGAGTACAAGTTATCCTCGAGTGCACTGAGCATAAGAACAGTGGTATGCCAGGTACAAGCCGTTACGTGACTACTAAGAATCGTAAGAATACTCCTGAGCGTCTTGAGTTGATGAAGTACAACCCAATCCTTAAGAAGATGACTCTTCACAAGGAGATTAAGTAAGCTAGCTTACAAGTTTATAAACAATTTATCAATTAAATAGACTATGGCAAAGAAAGCGGTCGCTACCCTCCACGAAGGTAACATGGATGGTCGCGCATATACAAAGGTTATCAAGATGGTTAAGAGCCCTAAGACTGGTGCTTACGTTTTCGATGAGAAGATGGTACCTAACGAGGCTGTTAAGGATTTCTTCAAGGACTAATCTGTTAGTACTTAATATACGGATGGGTTGCATTTCGCAAGAAGTGCAACCTTTTTTCGTTTCCGATGGAGAGTCTTTTTCCTTTCTTTTCTTCTTTTTCACTCTTTTCTCTCTGATAATGTGCGTTTTATGAAGAAAAAGTTGCCTTGGAATTTGGTTTTGTCTGTAATTTCTAGTAACTTTGCAAAAAAATAGATATTATGGGACTATTTGGTTTATTTAGTAATAAGAAAAAGGAAACTCTAGACAAGGGGCTGGAGAAAACCAAGGAGAGTGTGTTCAGCAAGTTGGCTCGTGCCGTGGCAGGTAAGTCAACAGTGGATGACGATGTGCTTGATGACTTGGAGGAAGTGCTCATCACATCGGATGTCGGTGTGGAGACTACCGTCAAGATTATTCGTCGTATCGAGGAACGTGTGGCACGAGACAAGTATGTTTCTACTTCCGAGCTCAATAAGATTTTGCGTGATGAGATTGCTGCCCTCTTGGCCGAGAATCATACCGTGGATAATGATGACTGGGACTTGCCTACCGACCATAAGCCGTACGTCATCTTGGTTGTCGGTGTGAATGGGGTGGGCAAGACAACCACCATCGGAAAGCTGGCTCATCAGTTTAAGAAAGCAGGAAAGAAGGTTTATTTGGGTGCCGCCGACACCTTCCGTGCTGCTGCAGTCGAACAGATTAGCATCTGGGGCGAGCGAGTGGGCGTGCCAGTGGTCAAGCAGCAAATGGGTTCCGACCCGGCATCTGTTGCCTTCGACACCTTGCAGAGTGCTAAGGCAAATGGTGCCGACGTGGTGCTTATTGATACTGCGGGGCGGTTACACAACAAGGTGAACTTGATGAACGAGTTGAAGAAAATCAAGGAGGTGATGAAGAAGGTGATTCCTGAGGCACCCGACGAGGTGCTGCTCGTGCTAGATGGTAGTACGGGGCAGAATGCCTTTGAGCAGGCCAAGCAGTTTGCCGCAGTTACTCAGATTACTTCCCTTGCCATCACAAAACTTGATGGTACCGCCAAGGGTGGAGTGGTTGTTGGTATCTCCGACCAGTTGAAGGTGCCAGTGAAGTACATCGGTTTGGGAGAGGGGATGGAAGACCTACAGCTATTTAGTAAGAAGGAGTTTGTGGATTCGCTCTTCAAGAAGGATTAAGTCTTAATAGATACATTACGAGAAAGTGAAGAAAAACGAGATAGATATAATAACGATGGGCTGTTCCAAGAACCTTGTGGACAGTGAGTTGCTGATGAAACAGTTTGAAGCTAACGGATATCATTGCGTCCACGACTCCAAGCGTCCGCAAGGCGAGATTGCCGTCATCAATACGTGTGGATTCATTGAGGATGCCAAGCAGGAGAGCATTGACACCATTTTGGAGTTTGTGGAGCGCAAGAAGGAAGGTCGCCTCAAGAAACTCTATGTGATGGGATGTCTGTCGCAGCGTTACCAGAAGGAACTGGAGAATGAGATTCCTGAGGTAGATAAGTTTTATGGCAAGTTCAACTACAAGCAACTGCTTGGTGAACTGGGCAAGGCGGATATTGCTGCTTGCGATGGTCGCCGCCACTTGACCACTCCTCGTCATTATGCCTACATCAAGATTTCAGAGGGGTGCGACCGGCATTGCGCTTATTGTGCGATACCTATCATAACGGGCAAGCACGTGAGTCGTCCTAAGGAGGAAATTTTACAGGAGGTGCGTGACATGGTGGCTGATGGCGTGAAGGAATTTCAGGTGATAGCCCAAGAACTGACTTACTATGGCATAGACATAGACGGCAAGCATCACATCACTGAGCTGATTTCTGAAATGGCTGATATTCCTGGGGTAAAATGGATTCGATTACACTATGCCTATCCTAATCAGTTTCCGATGGACTTGCTCGACGTGATGTGTGAGAAGCCGAATGTCTGCAATTATCTTGACATTGCTCTCCAGCATATCAGCGACCACATGCTCGACCGTATGCACCGTCATGTGAGCAAGCAAGAGACAATAGAACTTATCAAGGCTATTCGTGAGCGAGTGCCAGGTATTCATCTTCGTACCACCTTGATGGTGGGATTCCCCGGCGAGACCGACCAGGACTTCAAGGAACTGATGGAGTTTGTGGCTTGGGCGAAGTTCGAGCGCATGGGTGCCTTTGCTTATTCGGAGGAAGAGGGAACCTATAGTGCCAAGCATTATGATGACGATGTGCCACAGAATGTGAAGGAACGCCGGCTAGACCAGCTCATGGCTTTGCAGCAAGACATCAGTGCTGAGGTAGAGGAAGAGAAAGTGGGCAAGGTGCTGAGGGTTATCATCGACCGTAAGGAAGGTGATTATTATATAGGTAGAACCGAGTTCTGTTCCCCAGAGGTTGATCCCGAGGTGCTCATTCCTGCCGACAAGCGACTCCGAGTGGGCAGTTTCTGTCAAGTGAAGATAACCTCTAGTGAGGAATTTGATTTATACGGAGAATTAGTTTAATAGATTTTGTAAATGAACAACAAGCAGTATATCGCTGAACTAGCACATCAAACGGGATTCTCGCAGGATGACACCCAACGCCTTGTGAGAAAAGTTATTGATGCCATGATTGCCCAGTTTGAGGAAGGAGAATTGGTTGCGATTCCGGGTTTTGGCACCTTTGAGGTAAAGAAACGTTTGGAGCGGGTCGTGGTCAATCCTATCAGCAAGAAGCGCCAGTTGGTTCCGCCCAAATTGGTGCTTGCTTTCCGTCCTGCCGACTCCGTAAAGGAGAAACTAAAGAATGGAGGTGACGAGGATGAATAAATCGAGCATATCTTTGTTGGCAAAGGCGATTTCTAGCAAGAGAGGTCTCAAACAGGTTGAGGCAGAGCGTTTTGTGACCAAGATGTTTGAGGTAGCCAATCAGGCTCTTGATGATGACAAACAACTCAAGGTGAGATGGCTAGGCTCTTTCAAGGTGGCTCCTGTCAAGGATCGTGAGAGTGTCGATGTTAATACGGGTGAGCGTATTGTCATCGAAGGTCGTGACAGAATCTCCTTTACCCCCGACAATATCTTAAAGGAGATTATCAATAAGCCTTTCGCTCAGTTTGAGACGGTTGTGGTCAATGATGGGGTTGACTTTTCGGATATTGATGAGAAGTTTGCCCAAATGAAAGATGAAGAAGAAAAAGACCTTACAGATGCAAGCGTCTCAGATGTGGTTGTTGCAGAGGAGGCTGCGGATGATATTGAGGTTGCGATTGTAGAAAATGAGATTGATCCTGAGAATAAAACGGAAGAAATGTTACAGCCTGAGGTAGATAGTGAGGAAACGCCTCGGAGCCAATCTCAGAAAGAGACTGTTGATAAGGAAACATCTCTGTTGGAAGTAAAGGATGAAGTAAATCCCTGGTTGGAAATGGAAACTTCAGAGGATTTGCAACCAGAAACTCCAGCATCGGCAACTCCGGCAACATCTTCAGCAGAAATAGCTACATCGTCAGATTCTGCAGATTCCCCAAAGATTGAAGATGAGGAAGTACACTCACGTTGCCATCATTTTGTGATACCGAAATATATGGTGGCAGTGGTATGTGTGTTGTTTGTTGCCTTGCTTGGCGGTATGGGATGGTTTGCTTTCAACTACGGTAAGATGCAAGCACAGCGTGATCAACTGGCCGCAGAGTTGGCGCAATCGCAATTGAAACATCAAAAGGAAGCAGCGAAGAAAAACGTAGTGCCAATAGTGCAAGAGGATAGTGCACAAGCTGCTTTAAAAACTAAGGCTAAAGAGGACATTACTCGTCTGGCTGCTTCCAACGAGGCGGTCAAATTGGCTGAGAAAACGGAACGTGAACAACAAGAGCAACAAGAACTGTCCAAGGAAAAAGATGCTCAAGTGAATGCTGGCAAGTATGATGGCGACCCTCGTGTTCGCACGGGTGCTTATCGTATAGTAGGTGTGGCACAAATCGTTACCGTTTCGAGCGGCCAAACCATTACTAGTTTGAGCAAGCGTTATTTAGGTGCAGGCATGGAATGCTATATCGAGGCTATCAATGGCACCTCGGTGATAAAGGAAGGTCAGAAGGTTAAGATACCTAAACTTGAGTTGAAAAGAAGAAAAACAAAATAATACCTGGAGTTCAAGGATCATAGGCTGAAAGTCTTATGGTACACCTAAGCTATGTGTGCAGTAAGGCTTTCAGCCTGTTTGCTATAAGTCGTAAATGCCCTTTAACGCCATGCGAGCAATGTTCTCATATTCCTCCCCAAGGTCGGCAAATCGGAGCACACAATTGGCGGCAGCATGTTTCACTCCCATGTTGTCACCTTGCAGGGCAACGGCTGCTTGGTCAAGAAACTCATTGATGCCTCGTTCGTTGGCTTCCTGACCATTGGCAAAGAGACGTGCCAGAAGTTGGAAACCTGCTATCTGATAAAGTGGTTTGTCGGAAGCCATCCATTGATAGGCTATCACTGGCGCATAATCCACATGCTGTAAGAGATTGAAGGCAAGCATCTCCGCCATTTCCTGACTCTTCACTTGCTCCATCCAGATGTCGGTAATTTCTGCCAACATCTTTTCCGCAGGCATTATCAAGGTGGCTAGAATCTTACATTCACGTATGTCTTCCTTCCACAGTTCGATAGCGAGGTCGTAGTCCTTACCGTATTCCTGTGCCATCTTTTTCAGTTCGATAAAAGGCACACCCCAGTTGATTTTATAACCCACGCCTTTCAGGGTCATCGACTGTGAGGTAGGTCCATTCATCAAGAGACGGAAACTGCGCTTTATCTGCATCAGCTTCTGGTGAGTTTCTTCGTTCATGTTGTTTTATTCCTTTGTTTTTCAACCCTATAATTACTAACGAATACGTTGCCACTACAACTTCATGGTCTCGCAGAACATACCCTTGAAAGTATCTCCCACTCCTAGAGGTTGTTCCTTGAAGATGCCAAACAGTGCACTTCCACTTCCACTCATGGCAGCATAAGAGGCTCCTAGCTCATAGAGTTTGCTCTTGATGTCCGCCAACTCTGGGTGCATCTTGAAGATTGGTTTCTCGAAGTCGTTGAAAAGCTCATCCTTCCAAGTAGCGATGGGTTGGCATACGATTTCGCGACAACTCTTCGTAGGTTTCTTCGGAGTGATAGAGGCGTATGCTTCCTTGGTGCTCACGGCGATGTCTGGCTTGACAATCGTCACATAGTAGCCGCCGAGGTTGCCGTCAGGACTTGTCACAGGCATCAACTTGTCGCCAATTCCTTCGGCGTATGCTTGCTCAGCCTCGATGAAGAAGGCGCAGTCGGCTCCTAGCTTGGCGGCGTATCGTTCCATCTCTGGGTTGCCGATATTCAAGCGGAAACGCTCATCGAGCAAGCGAATCATGAAGGCGGCATCGGAAGATCCGCCACCCAGTCCAGCCTGCGAAGGAATATGCTTGTAGAGGTGGGTATGCACACGAGGCAACTTGTAGTCGGCAGCCAAGAGATTGTAGGCTTTGACCACCAGGTTGTTTTTCTCGTCACAATCGACGGCATTGCCGGTCACCTTCAAGTCGCAATCTACATCACTAGGAAACTTCTCGTCCATGTACTTGATTTCTAGCGCATCATACAATGGGATGGGGTAGAAGACGGTCTCCAGATTGTGGTAACCGTCCTCTCTTTTTCCTATGATGTTCAAGCCAAGGTTAATCTTGGCACATGGAAATACAATCATAGTAGGG
Organism: Waltera intestinalis; assembly: GCA_963628185.1. Lineage (GTDB taxonomy): Bacteria > Bacteroidota > Bacteroidia > Bacteroidales > Bacteroidaceae > Prevotella. The sequence continues at coordinate 11,886 of CAVGEN010000097.1, forward strand.
ATTTTTAAGTTCTTTTACTTGCGGAGAGTCTCGTTGTCAACCACGATCTTTCCCTCTGCGGTGTCGAGGATAGCTTGGTCTTTGATGTCGGTTTCCAAGCCCTTGCGTACAAGGTAGATGTTGACCTCGTCACCCTGTGGCGCAGTCATAAATTCCCACTTGTAATATTCCTTGCTGTAGTTCTTGACAGAGGCTGTCATGTCGCTGTTGAGGGTGATGACCGTCTTCTGGTCAGGACTCTTGTAGTCGCCAGCTGCTTTCTGCTGGAATGCAGAGTCGGTGATTACTTCTTCTTCAACCTGCTGTGCAGGAGCAGGAGCTTCAGCTTTTTTGTTGTTACATGCAGTGATGGCCAACAAACCCATGCTGAGGGCGATAATTGTTGATTTCTTCATAATCTTTTTCTTGTTAATGATTATTAATTCTATTAATGATGAAAAATTATTTGACGTAGAGCATGATGCCGCTTGCCACTAGTATCACCCATACCGAAATGAGTCCGGTGGCGATAGGGTAGGCTGAGCATTTCAGTCTGCCTGCTTCGGGGGCAAACTGGTTGGTGTAAGTCCGGGCGAAATGGCGGAAAGCATAATAGCTGCACGTTGCCGTGACAAACCCGATAAGAGTGCCAACCAGCAGGTCGCCTGGATAATGCACTCCCAAGTATATGCGTGAGTAACTCATCATCAATGCCCATAGGGTGAGGAAGATAGTGAGTTTGTTTCGCTTCACCAGATACATGGCGAAGAATGCCATGCTCCATGCGTTGGCCGCATGGGAAGATGGGAAACCATACCTGCCTCCTCGGTAGTCGAACACCACGTGCACCATGGGGGCAATCGGATTGTCCAGGTTGCTCGGGCGCATACGCTCCACCATCGGCTTGAGCAAGCCTGATGCCGTCTGGTCGCAGATAGTAATGATGGCGACGATGGTAATTAGGCAAGTGAGCGTCACCTTGTAATGGAAGTTGCGTAACATCACGTACAGAAAACTTGCATAGAAGGGCACCCATACGAATCGGTTGCTGTAAATCGTCATGAAATAATCCCAATACCGATTGTGGAATCCGTTAAGGTAGAGGAACACGCTTGTGTCCAGTTGATTTATGTACTGTAGGAACTCGTTCATTTCTTGCTGATGTCATCGTAAAGTTTTTGCAGATAAGCCTGACCGCGATTCTTGTTGAATCCTAGCTTACTGCCTTTGTCATATACGGTCTTGTGTGATTTGTTGTCGTAAATTAAAGAGTTTTCTTCTGTTACCATGCCGAAGGCATCAGGTACGGTGAAGAAGGCAAATTTTGGTGTGGCATCACTCATCATGTTCTTGGAGAACAAGAAGTCGTCATGCTTGAGGTGAAGCTGCGCCAAGAGTGTGGCCGCAATGTCTTGTTGGGAACCTATGAGTTTTATCTTCATGGGGTGTGCGATGGCGCCACCAGTCAGGATAAGCGGTATCTGATAGCGAGAACGATCGAAATTGTCTAGGTGCTCCTTGTAGCCGCCCACGTGGTCGGGAACGAGCACCACGAGCGTGTTCTTCCAACGTGGCAACTTGCTATATTCTCTCATCATGCCTCCTATTACACTGTCGGTGTAGGCAAATGAGTTCAGTCGCTTGTCTTCCAGCCGCTTGTATGGTACGTCGAAAGGCTCATGGCTGCTTGATGTCTGGAAGATGCGAAGGTGAGAACCGCCTTGCTGCTTCTTGATGTCCTCCATCATCCTGTTTGCCACATAATGGTCGGGCACTCCCCATTTGCTCAATTTCTCTTCCAGTGGGAAGTCGGAGTCGGCGACGATATTTTGGTAGCCTTGTGAGACCAGGTAAGACCGTTGGTTAGCGAAATCTATGTCACCTCCGTAATAGTAAGAGGTGGTGTAGTGGCGTTCCTTGGCGAGGGTTCGAGCGATGGATGGCAATTGTGCCGTCTTGGCAGGGTAGCGCATGATGCTCGTTGTCGGCTGTGCGGGATAGCCGCTGAGGATAGATACCAGTCCGCGGTCGGTTCGGAAACTGTTGGCGTAGAATCGAGTGAACAGGATGCCTTGTTGGGCAATGGAGTCTAGTTGGATAGCCACGTTTTCTTGTGTACCCATTGAAGGAAGAAGATCGCTGGCGAAACCTTCCATGATGACAATCAGGATGTCGGGGTCGTTGTTGGCAACCTCAGGGCGGAGAAGTGGGTAGGTGTTGTCATCTCGTTGGCTGACCATCTCTGCGAAAATCTTGCTCGCCTCCTTGTCATCCATGAAACGGTATTGGTCGGCAAAGTTCGACTGGTGGGTCAACGACTCCATCAAGCTGAACATCGGGTTTACGGCCGCATGATTGACGTAACTGTTCTGGCTGAAATATACCTTGCCTGTGTTGGCGGTAGAAACGGTGATTCCGCCACGTATCGGTAAGAACAACAAACCAGTGAGCACGAGCAAGATGAGGGTGGTCCGCCCTCTGTGCATTCCGCTCCTGGAGCTTCTAGAGTAACTGCTGTACCCTCCTGCGTAACTGTATCTAGAGTAAGTGCGTTTTTTCTTTCTTCCATATATTCTCACGGCAAACCATGTCAAGACGGCACATGCCGCCATGCCCAGGAAACCGAGAAAATCGACCCAAAAGCTTGTGCTGGCAAAGGCGTCGGCTGGAGATGTGAAAAAATAGAACAAAGGGGTGCTGTCTAACGGAAAATTCCAAAAAGGGTACAGCCCGATGTTGAGCACAAAGCAAAAACTCATGAAGATGGCGGCTATGCCGAAATAGAAGTTGAGTATCGGTCGTATGATTTCCTCACGCATCCATACCGATGCAATCAGCAGGAGGGCAGGAATCACAGTGAGATAGCCTGCCATGGAGAGGTCGAGCGTGAGTCCATGCCCCATGACGGATAGCATGGTGGAGAAAGGAGCGTCTATGGGTTGTGTAGCCGATGAGTGCGTGAAAAGCATAAACAGCGGCTTCTGTACCATGAACAGAAGAACAAATATAATATATGTCTTTAAAAAACACGCTATCTGTTTCATATCGATGATAATCTATTTTATAGTTGGTGGGGTAATGGGCAAGATGATTTGGCAATCCGTCCTGTCACGCCCTATATCTTTTTGCAAAAGTAATGCTTTTATTCCACATAAGCAATTTATTTTACTTAAAATTCAAAAAATAGTCAAAAATGTTTGGTCGTTTTGGGAAAAAAGCCTATCTTTGTGGCAATAAATCATTTAAATCAATTATGGCTAAGTATAATTTTACCCCTAAAAAAGACAAGAACGCTAAATACCAGGCGCTTCTTAGCGAGGAGACTAAAGACCGATTACGTGATGAGATTTTGAGAATTATAGTTACTGAAGGTAAATATAAGGACAGGGAGTATAATACTCGTAAGTTGGCGGAAGACTTGCACACCAATTCCAGGTATGTCTCCGCTGTCTGCGCTACCCGTTTCCATAAGAATTATCCAGAGTTGGTCAACGATTACCGTGTCAACGATGCGATGTCTTTGTTGACAGACAAGCGTTACATGAAGATGACGATCGAGGATATTGCCGAGATGGCTGGTTTCAGCACTCGCCAGAGTTTCTACTCCAACTTCTACAGACGCCTTGGCGTGACTCCGCGCAAGTATCGTGAGGATCACTTGCAAAAGTAGGGATTCCTTGCAAGGAACTGCCTAATATCCCAAAGGGAAATGGGCTACAGACCATTTCCCTTTGGGATAGATGTTATTTTTTCAAGAAAGACTTCAAGGCCTTGGTTTTGGCATTCTTGGAGATTTTTCGAATCGCCTTGTCACGTATTTGTCTCACACGTTCTCTTCTCAGTCCCATGTCTTCACCGATTTCTGCCAGTGTGATGTGCGGCTTGTTGATGCCGTAGAATTTCTGGATCACTTCCTTCTCCCTTTCATCCAAAGTCTCGATGCAGTTGCTGAGGTCAGCCAACATTTGTCTGAAGGCGGCGTTCTCGTCTGCCATGAGCGCATCTTTATTGATGAGGATGTCGAGTAGGGTATATTTGTTGCCGGCACTCAACGGCTCGTCGATGGACACGGCGTTGATCGTTGAGCGATGGGTGAACTTCAACTCTGATTTGGGAATGCGGCAGACCCCCGCTTGCTGGTCGATGGCATGTTCCATAGCCTTGCGTATGAAGGGAGCTGCGTATGCCACAAACTGCGTGCCGCGGCTTGTGTCAAACTTTTGTGCTGCCTGTACCATAGCCATGTAGCCCTCGCTTACCAAATCGTCAAATTCCAATCCCTTGCCAGTATATTGGTTGGCAATGGATTTCACGAAGTTGAGGTTGTCGCCCACCAACTTATTTATGTCATTCTCTTTCATATCTTGTAAATCCTTTTGAAAACAAGCCGTCAGTCTTGTTGCGTTAACGATAATGCAAAGGTAAGCAATTATCTTGACAATGCAAAGGATATTGGTGAAAAAATGATGGTGTGGTACAAATCTGTGCCACATATTCGCCTAAATGTAAAATTCGCTGGTATCTACCAATCCCGACCTGAAGGCGTATTTGATGGCTTCATGTGCCGAGTTGACTCCGATTTTCCGGAAGATGTTTTTCCTGTGAGTGTTGATGGTGTGGATGGAGGAGAAACGCTCGCTGGCAATCTCTTTCGTTGTTTTCCCTTGTGAGATGGCCTTCAGTATTTCTATTTCTGTCTGCGTGAGATTGCTCTCGTGGTCTTCCTTTTGCCTTTGGGACAGCAATAGCTCCGTGGCGCGTTGCGAGATGTAGCGATTGCCTTCCTGGGCTGATCGCAAGGCGTTGACGATGTCGTTGCTGGTGGTGTCCTTGAACAAAATGCTCATGTTGCGGCTGGCATAGTAGATTTGCGCTATGAAGTCGATGGTCAGGTCTTCCGATATCAGTATCCATTGTGATTGGGGATAGCGTTCGGCGACGATGAGCAGGTTGTCGGCGTCGCTAAAGTCGAAGAGGGTATAGTCTAGTAGGATGATGCTCGCCGGGCTCGCCTTCAGCTGCAAGATTAGCTCCGTCTTGTCGTCGGCAATGCTCATCTCGCCAGGTGCCTTGGCCTTGATGATAGCTTTGAGGCCAACTCTGGTCAGTTCTTGATTGTCTGCTATAATATAATGTGTCATACCTTGTTCTTTGAAAATTTAGACATGATGTATCGTCCACTGAAACTGAGTGCCAAGACGATGACGGTCAGCACGACGGCTGCAGCGTATGCTCTGTTTTGCACATCCTCCTGCGGAGCACTCAACTGAAAGAACACGCTCAGCGGAAGGGTGGCTGCTTGTTGGTTGAGGGCATGGGGGATATGGTCGGAGAAGCCTGCCGTAAACATGACCCCGGCGCAGTCGCCTATCGCCCTGCCAATGCTCAGCAAGGTGGCGGTGGCTATGGCTGGTGCTATCTGTCTGAGCACCACTCCTATCGTCTCTATCCTTGTGGCTCCCAAGCTATAGGACGAGTCGAGGATTTCTTGTGGTATGTTCTTGGCCACCTCGTCCATCGAACGGATGAGTATCGGAACTATAAGTAGGGTGGTGACGAGGATGCCGCCGCCGAGCGATGCGCGGATGCCCAGCCATACCATTATCGTGAAGGCAAACGATCCATATACGATGCTCGGAATACCGAAGAGCGTGTCGTAGGCAAGTCGAGCTACATATCCCAACCGGGAGGTCGGTTTCAGATATACGTTCATATAGAACACCACTGGCAGGGCTATCAGGAGACCGAGGATTGTTGCTCCTCCCACGATATAAAGGCTCCCCACGATGGCATTGAGGAAACCACCGCCGCCACCAAGATAGAATCCACCGCTAGGCACCTGGCTTACCATCTCCCAAGAGAGTACAGGCAAGCCTCGCTTGAGGATAGTCCAGATGACGCTCGCTACAAAGAAGGCGACGATGGCTATCGAGGCAAGCATCAACCCCTTCATTACTTTTTCTTCCAAGTATTTCATAAGCCCTTTTTACTTTTTACTCTTTTATCTTTAAAAGTGCTATTCTCGAACCGAGGTTCAGTATCACCACGACGAAGAAAAGCAGGAAGGCGGCAAACATCAATGCACTGTCGTACATCGGAACAGACAACATCTCTCCATAGTTGTTGGCGATGAGTGCAGGGATGGGATAGCAAGCGTCAAGCAAGCTGCCTGGTACGATGGCGAGGTTGCCGCAGACCATCAGTACCGCTATCGTCTCGCCAAGAGTTCTGCTCAGTGCCAAGACGATGGCTGCGATCATGCCAGGTCGAGCCTTTCTCAGAACGACATGCTTCACTGTTTGCCACCCGGTGGCACCCAGAGAGAACGATGCCTCCCGAAGTTCTTTCGATATGTTGTCGAATATCTCCATGAAGAGGCTGACGAGCATGGGGATTATCATCACGCTCAATACGATGCCGCCTGCCAAAACAGTATATCCCGAGGAGAAGTCGGTGAAGAGAGGAGCTACGTGTTTGGATATCCATGGCACGATGAGCAGTGTGCCCCATACGCCATAGATGACGGATGGCAGTCCTGCGAGAATATCGAGCAAGGGATACACATATCTGCGTACAGCCCGATGGGCATACTCCGTGAGATAAATGGCCATGAAGAGGGAGATGGGCAGGGCGATGGCGATGGCAAGGACGGTACACCAAAATGTACCGGCCAGGAAAGGAAGAAAACCAAACTTTCCGTCATTCGGCCGCCAGTTGCTTTCCGTGAGTAAATCCCACAGATTGTATTGGCTCAATATCGGTTCTGACTTGACGAACAAGCCCACGGCCATGGCTATCACCAGGAAGATGGAGGCGATGGTCATCAGGAACATCACCTGTCCTGCTATCTTGTCTTTTGCTGTTCTATAGTTCATTTATTCTACGGAGTTAAATTCTGGAGTTACGGAGTTAAGATGAATGCTTTTTTCAGGAAAGCAAGCTTGCCCCCAGTCCCAGCAGCAGGAATGCCGCCGCCTCCAGTAAACTGATTATCAAATTCTTCATACGGATTCTTCACTCTTCGTTTTTCACTCTTCACTTACGATCTCTGGTGCAGCCCGCACTCTCGATGGTCGGGGGATTCCCACCACCATCTGCCGGCACGGATGTCTTCGCCAGGCTGGATGGCTCTTGTGCAAGGTTGGCAGCCGATGCTGGGGTAGCCCTTGTCTTGCAACTTGTTGTAGGGTACGTGGTGCTTCTTTACGTATGCTTCCACATCCTCCTCGCTCCAGTCGATGAGCGGGTTCACCTTGATGAGATTGTGGATGTCGTCCCATTCCACCACCTGCATGTCCCTTCGGGTGACGCTCTGCTGTTTTCTCAATCCGCAAATCCATACGTCCAGCCCTTGCATGGCACGCTTCAGCGGTTCCAGCTTGCGCACTTGGCAACAGCGGTGGCGGCTCTCTATCGAGTTGTAGAAGAGGTTGATGCCTTCTTCCTTCACCATCTGCTGCACCGCCTCGTAGTCGGGGAAGAACACCTCCAGGTTGATGCCATACGTCATGTTGGTCTTGTCGATGAGCTGGTAGGTCTCGGGAAAGAGGCGCCCCGTGTCGAGGGTGAAGATTCTCGCTTTCTTGTCGGTCTTCACGATGATGTCGGTGAGCGTTTGATCCTCGATGCTGAGGGAAGAAGAAAGAGCGATGCGCCCTTTGAATGCCTCAAGGAAATAACCGACAATATCCTCGGCAGGCGCATCGCTGAATTTCTTGTTGAGCTCAGGAACGAGCTCTTGTAGTTCTTGTATCTTTATCGGCATGATGTTCTGTTTTAACATTGGTTTTTTATATAATGTCTGTTATTTCAAGAACAAATACAATTACAAAAACAAGATAGACAAGTAAGTCAATGTTGTTTTGTATTCTCAATTGGGACATTCATAACACGATTTTAAGTTAATATTATTAACTGTTATCTAAATTATTTCACCAGTCCTGCTCCCACGGTCTCGTTGGTGTCTGGGTCGATGAAGATGAGGCTGCCCGTCACCTTGTTCTCCTGATACTTGTCGAAGACGAGTGGGTTGGCTGTGTGGATGGTAATCTCGGCGATGTCGTTCATCTTCAGCTCCGTCACGCCTTCCTCCTTCTCCAGTGTGTTGATGTTGCGGCGATAGTTGATGCTGCGTATCAAGCCCTGGGTCTCGAAGGTAGCCTGGCGGATGATGTACTTGTTGCGTACGGCGGCAGGGCGCTCGTTAAACCAGCACACGTCCATCGTGATGTCTTGCTCCACCTGAGGCTGCTTCTCGTCGGTCTTTACCAACGTGTCGCCACGGCTGATGTCGATGTCGTCGTTCAGCGTGATGGTAACGCTCATCGGTGCGTAGGCCTCTGCGAGATGCTCCTTCACGAAGTCGATGCTCTTCACGGTGCTCTCCGTACCCGATGGCAACACGCGAATGTTGTCGCCTGGACGGATGATGCCGCCGCTCACTCTGCCCGCATAACCACGGTAGTCTGGGAACTGGCTGCTGATAGGGCGGATGACATATTGCACTGGGAAGCGGAAGAAATCGCTCACCGTCTTATGACCCACTGGCACGGTCTCCAAGTAGTTCAACAGGGTAGGACCGTCGTACCAAGGAGTCTTGTCGCTCTTGTTCACCACGTTGTCGCCGTCCTTGGCGCTTATCGGAATGAACACCACGTTCTTGATGTCCAAGGTCTCCGACATATTCTTGTAGTCGGCGATAATCTTGTTGTATACATCCTCGCTGAAGTCAACCAAGTCCATCTTGTTGATAGCCACCAAGATATGAGGTATGCCGAGCAGCGAAGAGATATAGCTGTGGCGCACGGTCTGCTCCAACACACCGTGGCGAGCGTCAATCAAGATGATGCTCAAGTCGGCGGTGCTGGCACCTGTCACCATGTTGCGGGTATACTGAATGTGTCCCGGAGTATCGGCGATGATGAACTTGCGTTTCGGTGTGGCGAAGTAGCGGTAAGCCACGTCGATGGTGATGCCCTGCTCACGCTCGGCACGCAGGCCGTCGGTCAGCAATGCCAGGTTCACCTCCTCGTTGCCACGGCTCTTGCTCGCAGCCTCGACCGCCTCCAACTGGTCCTCGAAAATCGACTTGCTGTCGTAGAGCAACCGTCCTATCAAAGTACTCTTTCCATCGTCCACGCTGCCTGCAGTAGAGAAGCGGAGCAGCTCCATATCTAAATATCCTCTTGTAGATTCCATCTTTTTCTTAATGTTAAGTGTTAAATTCTTCACTATTCACTCTTCGTTCTTCACTTTTCTTTAGAAGTATCCCGCCTTCTTGCGGTCTTCCATCGCCGTCTCGCTGCGCTTGTCGTCGGCTCGGCCTCCACGCTCAGTAACACGTGTTGAGGCTATCTCGTCGATGATGTCGGCCACGGTTGTCGCCTTCGACTCGGTAAGTCCCGTACAGGTGATGTCACCGATGGTGCGGCAGCGCACGAGTTTCTTCACTACTTCCTCCGTGGGCTTGCGCTGGATGCAAGGCAGGGCGGCGAGCCACTGGCCGTCTCTTTGGAAAACTTCTCGTTCATGGGTGAAGTAGAGCGACGGCATCGGAATGTTCTCAAGGAAGATATACTGCCAGACATCCATCTCGGTCCAGTTGGAGATAGGGAATACACGGAAGTGCTCGCCCATGTTCTTGCGGCCGTTGAAGATGTTCCACAGCTCGGGGCGCTGGTTCTTCGGGTTCCACTGTCCGAACTCGTCACGATGGCTGAAGAAGCGCTCCTTGGCACGTGCCTTCTCCTCGTCTCTTCGGGCACCGCCGATGGCAGCGTCAAACTTATGCTCCTCCAGGGTGTCGAGCAGGGTAGTGGTTTGCAGTTTGTTGCGAGAAGCGTAGTAGCCAGTCTCTTCCTTCACGCGGCCTTTGTCGATGCTCTCCTGTACGCTGCCCACGATGAGGTCGGCGCCCAACTGCTTCACCAAGTCATCACGATACTGGATGGTCTCGTCGAAGTTGTGTCCAGTGTCGATGTGGAGGAGTGGGAAAGGAATCTTGGCAGGGTAAAAAGCCTTGTAAGCCAAATAGGTCACCACGATGGAATCCTTTCCACCAGAGAAGAGGATGACCGGCCGCTCGAACTGGGCGGCGACCTCGCGAAGCACGTAGATGGATTCTGCCTCCAGTTCCTTGAGATGTTTGATAGTCTTGTTGTCCATATCTATACCTTATTATATTATTATCAAAATTACGCAGATAACCATGTTGGATTATCTGGGTGCAAAGGTACTGTGATTTCGTGACGTGGGCAATACCACATGGGGAGTAAAAAGACTACCATATCGGAGGTAAGGGTCATACCATACGTTTGGTATGACCCTTACCTCCGATATTCCTTGTGATTGATATATTTCCTGTCCAGTCATGCCGGATACACTTCGATGTGGCTGCTGCCGGAGTGGCCGTTCTTGATGATTCTTATTTGTGTGGTGATGCGCTCGCTCATCGTATTGGTATGGCTGATGACACCCACTTTCTTGCCTTGCGAGCTTTGCTGCATGGCGAGGGAGTCGATTACCGTGGCGAGGGTGTCGCGGATGTCGTCGGCACGGTCGTGGTCGATGACTCTGATGCCCAGGGAATGCTTCACCTGTTGCAATTCGTAGCGGCTGTTGAACTTCCTGATTTCCTGGTTGGCATGGGCTATGAGGAAACTGAGCGACCGGCCTTGTCGCCGAGTTGCTTGAGGGCTTCCCGGTGGTTCTGCATCTTGGCGTTGGCGGCAATCAGCTCGTTGCGCTGGCTTCTCGACCTAACTTCCTCTTGGGCGGACAGGAGCTCCTCGCGGGTATTGGCTGGCTGGTGGACCAGATGTTCCTCGTGTGTCTTGACGGCGTTTTGGTAAAGGGCGGTGGTGGAAGCCACGGCTTTCTCCTTCTCGTCCTTCTCCCGGCGAATGGCGTTCCAGTTTTCGGTGGAGTGGAGCATTTCAGCGATCACTTTTCTGTCGATGTCCTTGCTATATCCCTCTATCCAATGATTAAGCTCCGATTCCTTCGCTTGCAGGTTTGCTTTCGTGGATGTGCTCTGGTTGAGCAGTTCCTGGTGCGCACCTTTTGATTGGGCAAGCTCAGCTTGCTGTTTGCCGAGACTTTCGTTCTGGCTATCTACTGCTTTTTGGCCTGCATCCTTGGCTTTCGTGAGCCGTTTTTCTACTGCGTCGGGTTCCTCTCCCTTCAGTATCAGCCTGTATTGCTCTTCCAGTTCCTCCATTTCCTTCTTGGCCTTGGCCCATGTTTGGCTGGCTTTCTCGCAAGCCTCTTCCTTGTTCTTTTGCTGCGAAATGAGGTTTTGCGTCAGTGCCTTTTGCTCTGCGAGCTTTGTGGCGCAGCTTGATGCTTTTTCTTGGGCGTTGGCCAATAAGGATGCTGCCTGTGTACCTTGCCCAGTCGGTGTTCCAGATGTGCTGTCGCTTGTGGATGTGTCCGCAGGTCATATAGTCCGGATGGTCGGCCCATCCCTCCAAGTCCACCTCCTCTTGTCCGCCGATGATGATTTTCTCGCTGGCGTCCTGCACCACGTCGCTCCTGAGGAATGGAACGGCGAGGACGATGACTTCCTCGCCCTTATCGTTGCCGGCCGTGATGATGACCTGCATGTTCGGACACAGGTGGGTGGCATCGGCCAGGAACTCGTAATAGATGGTCGTTGCCATGAAACAGGTTGCCCAAGTGTCAGTCGCTGGTTGCCAATATCTTCATGCTCATATATTGATTCGTTTGATGGTGCTTATAGGACACAAAGTTAGCACATTTATTTGTGATAAACGAAATGTTTGCTCGGAAAAGTGAAAATTATAAGGAAAAGTCTTGCTTTTCATTAGATAAAGTTGTATCTTTGCCTGCGTGAAAATTCCGTTCAGCAGTGTTGAACCGTGGTTCAATAGTGTTGAATGTGCGTTCAACAGTGCTGAATGTCGGTTCAACACTGCTGAACGAAGTTTTCTCCTAGGATGAAATACTTTTCATTGATGAAACGAGAAATACTGACAATCTAAATAAGAAAGGAAATAGAAAATGGTGAAGTACAAGTTGCAGGAAATGGCCGATGTGCATAACACGGGCAAACGCAGAGTCTATCCCAAGATAGTGACCAACCGAACTCTTTCCCGAAAGGAGTTCATCGAAAAGATGCAGGTCTATCATCTTGGCATTTCGCCCAGCACCACCGAAGCGGTGCTGATGGATGTGGAGGATATGCTGGTCCGTATGCTCTCCATGGGTTACAATGTGAATCTCGAAGGGGTGGGCACCTTCTCCCTCTCCCTCGGTTTCGAGGACGACAAGCCCACGGAGATGCAGGGCGATGACGACAAGATGACCTATCGCAAGGTAGGGGTGAAGGGCGTCAACTTCAATCCTTCCCCTGGATTTGTGAAGGAGGTGAAGCGGGAGACCGACCGCGACTTGGAACGGGATATGGGCGGCGTGAAGGTAATCCGCAAGCAGCTCTATGCCCGTGAAGAGCGCATCGCCCGAGCCTTGAAGGTGATAGAGAAGAACGGAGTAATCACCCTCACCGACTATGCCTACATCAACAACCTGAGCCGCACCGCCGCCTCGCTCGAACTGAAAGCCATCACGTCCGACAAGTCTTCGCCCATACAGTCGATGGGACACGGCAGCCATAAGGTGTGGGTGAAGAGGAAAGAGTAATCATCCATGTGTTGGTGAAGAGGAGATGATTGCTTCCTGCCAGTCGATGAGTCCCTTTCCCATGTCGTCGAGCTCCACGGCTAGGGCGATGACCTTTCTGCCGTCGGCATGGAATGGGGCGGTGTAGTTCCTGTCCTTAATCTGCCCCTTGGCAGCGTCTATGCCACCATTGTTGGTGAGTTTCAGCTCCAGCACGTAGATGAAGCGGTGGGTATATACCACCATGTCTATCCTGCCCGTGGCAATCATACGCTCCACCTCCACCCTGAACCCGATGGCATTGAATATGGTGCTCAGTATGAGGCGGTAGCGCTCCTCCATATCCATACTCGTCAATTTCTTGTTGCTATAAGGCACATCGGCTATCAGCGACTTCAGGGCCTTTTTGGCTTCGGCGATATTTCCTGTAAGCATCATCTTTTGCAGCAAGTTTTGTACTGATATTACTTGTGCATTCGCTTTCTGTGTCAAGGCTGGCACCACAATCTTGTAGAGTGCCTTGCGCACCTCGTAGTTTGGGATGCCAAGGGTGTACATCCCGTCGTCGTAGCCCTTGATGGTAAGGTATCCGGATTGGTAAAGGAACAGTTCGGCACCACCGTCGACGACATCCGATGTTTCCAGGGTGTCGCCGTCCATATAGCAATGGTCGAAAGTTTCCAGGCGTATCTCCAGGTCATCTACAAACTTGGGCAATAGCGATGTGGCGCCCGATGCTGCCCAGTAGTTGCGCAGCTTCTTGTCTGCCAAGGCGTTGAGTAGGCTGAATGGATTGAAAATATCCACCATGTTGTCTGCGCAGAAGTGATAGCCGTCGTAGAACGACTTGAGCTGTCGGACGGTCTCTTCGGGAGTCCATCCATTGGCTTCGCCCAGTGCCGCGATTTCCGGCTTGAAACAGTTGGTCACTTCATCCTTGGTGATGCCGCAGATGGCGGCGTATTCTGGCAGGAAACTGATGTTGGTCAGATTGTTCAATACGGAGAAAAGGGATATCTGGGTAAACTTGGTGATGCCTGTGATGAAGACGAAACGCTCATACTCATCGGCGGCTTTCAGAATGGCAAACACCTCGCGATACACTTCCGTGCATTTGTCGTGCTCGGGAGTATTCCATGAATGCTGGAGCGGAGAGTCGTATTCGTCGATGAGGATGCAAACCTTCAGGCCGGTCTGCTGATAGGCGGTGGTGATGATGCCGTTGAATCTGTCGGCAAGCTGGGCAGTAGGGTCTTGGGTGATACCATACTTCTCTTCATAATCCTTGAAGCGCAGATTGAGGTAGGAGCGCAGGGTCACGGCATTGGCTCCGCCACGGCTCATGTCGAGGCGGATTACGGGATATTGTTTCCATTCTTTCTCCAACTGCATGATTTTCAATCCCTCGAAAAGTTCCTTCTTGCCCAGTAGATACGACTCTAGCGTATCGACAAGAATGGACTTGCCGAATCTGCGTGGGCGGCTCAAGTAATTGTACTTTTTGCCGCTGTTTGCCAATCGCCATACTATGTCGCTCTTGTCAACATAGAGGTAACCTTCCTCTCTGATTGTCTTGAACGACTGCATTCCCACTGGCAACATTCTGTTCGTGTTCTCTATCATAATCGTGAGGTGTTATGCTCTTTTTCTTTTGCAAACTTACACAAAATCCTCCGAATAAACAAGAAAAAAAGAAGAAAATAACTTCTGATTGCGAAACTTTTTTGTTCAACTCGTGCCGGTCTTAGAATTCTGCCATGAAGAGAACACTTACTTTGTAGGCGATGTCCTCCAACTTCTTGAATTGCGAGCTGCCAGCCACTTGCTGCTCCTTGCGCAAGTATATTTCCTGGCCGTTGAGCTCGGAGAGCTGGCGCTTGAACATGAAGCGGTGTTTCTGCTCCCTTTGCGCACTGTCTTCGCTCGTGCTGCTGAAAGTGAGCGTGGTGGAGTCGGAGAGCAGATGGCCGGCCTGGTCGTAGAAACCGAACCGCATGGTCACCTCTTTCACCTTTTCGCTTACAGGCTCGTTCTGGTAGAAGTTGATGGTTTGGCTGTCGGTGGTGATCTTGCTCTTCTTGTTCAGTATGTCCACCGAAACCTCGCTGATGCCCTGCTTCTTCTTGATGTTGACATGCAGCACGGGTATCACTACTTCCTGCGGCATGCTTCCGCCATGCACGAAACGGCTGCCGGCACCTTTTATGCGGATGCGGTTCAGACCCTTGGCGGTCTGTACTTGCAGGCTTGCCGGTGTGTCGGCTATCCCCACTTGCTCGGCTTTCCAGGTCTTTACGTCGTTTCCCTCTTTCAGGTTTCTGCCTATCACGAAACGGCGGTTGTTTTGGATGATGCTGTCGCCCAACACCTGGAAGGCGGTAAAGTCGCTTTCGTCCAGAGGCTCGTTCTGGTAGAGATAGCCATGGTCGGAGGTGATCAGGATGTTGCTTCCGTTGCCGTTGCGAATCACGTCGATGATTTGCTTGATATGTTCCATCTCGTCTTGTGTAGCCTTGAACACCTGGCCTTCCGATTCCTTCTTGTCTCCTGTGTTGTCGATGATGTTGCTGTAGATATAGACGAGACTGTAATCCTTGAACGCCGTCTTGGCGTTGGCGATGTTCAGAAAGTCTTCCGCCTTCATCGCAATGCTCTTGGCCACAGTGTTTTGCAGCACCTTGCCTCTGTTGTCTGTACCCTTGGTGCTCATTCCGTCGGCAAACACCTCGTCGGCATCCTTGTCGTAGGAGAGATGCTTGTGGGGCAGCAGTGCCGCCATGCCCAGCTGGGTGTAGGAGGGCAGGGTAGAGAGCATGGCCGGCTTCATCTCCGTCTCCATGCGGGGCATTTGGGCGATGCGCTCGCCCAGTTCCACCATGGTCTCGTAGCGAAGGCCGTCGCTGATAATGACGAACACCTTCTTCTTGTTGGTGATGTATGGATACACATATGTGTTGTAGAAGGAGGATTGGGAAAAGATGCCGTCCAGCTTCCAGGTGTCCAGCTCGTCTACCAGGGGTTGCCATTTCTTGGCTAGCTCCAGCAGATAGTGGTTGGTGTAGGTGCGTTGCACCCTTTCCGTCACCTGTTGCAGGAGTTGCTTGCTCTCTGCGAGGTTGGCCTCGCCGATATAGTGGCGGTAGTGCAGGTCTATCGTGTAGAGACTCTGTTGGTAGAGTTGGAAGCCGTCGGTTGCCGAGCCGATGCTGGGCTGGCCCATCTTCTGCTCGATGTCGGCGAAGAGGTGGCGGGCTTCCAGCAAGGCACGCAGGGTGTGGCGGGCAACGGAGAAGAAGAGTTTGTTTTCCCGTTGCTCGATGATGGTTTCCATCTGTTCGGTGGTGATGGAGTCGTTGAGTACTTCGGGCAAGAGTTTGCAGGCGATGATCTTGTCGATGCAAGGGAAGGTTTCCACGCCGAGCAGTTGCAGGATGTTGTATTCGCCGGCTTCGTCCTCGATGCTTAGCTCTTCTTCCAGCCGATTGGCCCATTCCTCGTAGAGGGCGCCGTAGGTACGGCTGTCTCTCCAGTCGCGCATAAAGATGAGGGCCTCGTTGGTGAGGGGCTGTCGGCTGGCCGGGCTGTCGGCCTGTTTATTGGAAAGATGCCTTTCCAAGTCGTTCTTGAAGAGCACGATGAGCAGGTCTTTGATGCTTCTGCCTGCATGATAGCCGAAGTAGCTTTCCGCTTCCTGCCAGTAGCAGTCTTCCAGGTGGCAGGCCTTCAGGTCGGCTTGCATGGTAGTCTCCCCGTTGTTGGCCTCGGTGATGAGGGCGTAGGTAAAGGCTTCGCAGGTGGCGTCGCTCTTGCACACCACGGCCGTCATCTGCCTCTCTATCCCGGTGGCGTCCATGCCGGGCGACAGCTTGGCTGCCAGCTTGCTGCGGTTGTCTGCCTTCTTGAAGAAGGCGGCATGCTGGTTGACCACTTTCTCTTTCAGCTCCATGGCTATTCCGCACTCTGCTGCATAGAGCGAGTGCATGTCGGCAGAGAAGAGGGCTCCCTCTTCCTGGTAGTCCAAGAGCCAGTTGTTGTCATCGTCGGGCATGGGGTCGGTGCTGTAGACGACGTAGCCTGTCTCTGGCTGCTCGCCCTTCTGCATTTGGTGCTTGATGCTGAAGGCGTTGCCTTCCAGTTGCAGCACCTTGATGCCTGGCACGTCGAGGCTGGAGGCAAGGTCTTT
>CAVGEN010000098.1:0-22938 GCA_963628185.1 Waltera intestinalis
CTTTCTTGAACATGTGGGGACCCTCAATCCAGATAGGGTTCTTCTGTACATGAGTGCCGCCACGGAGCACTTCCTTGAAGTCGCCCTTGATGGAGTCACCCTTCACATCGAACTCGAAGCATCGGATGGCACGTTGCCCCTCGTAATCAGCCTTGCCGACCACAGGGGCGTTATGGACGATGTATCCCTTGCCGTTGTCATCGAAGAAGAAACTGGGGTCGATGCCGTCAATCTTACGCAGGTAGATAGGTTCGCTCCATCCCTTCGATGGGTCTTTGGTCTTCACATAGAAGTTGCCAGCCCCCACGTTGGTGGTAATCATGTAGAAGGTCTTGTTCTTCTTGTTGTAGCTGATGGCAGGGGCGTAGATGCCGCCAGATACATGCTGCCCCTTGAGAGGCACTTGCGACGGACGGTCGAGTACATGACCTGCCGGCATCCAGTTCACCAAGTCCTTGCTCGTGGAGAGAGGCACGCCGGGGAAGAAGGTAAACGAAGAGTTCACCAGGTAATAGGTGTCGCCCACGCGACACACACTAGGGTCTGGATAGAAACCAGCCAAGATAGGGTTGTAGTACTGGTGGCTCTTGTCGATAGCGACATTGAAACGATCATCGTTGCCCGAGTACTTGAAGTAGTCGAACTCGGCAGTCTGGGCTTGTGCTCCAGCTGCGAGCATCATGGAAAGTGATAAGATTGCTAATTTCTTCATTGCTTGTTGTATTGATAAATCTAAACTTGTTGCAAAGTTACCACTTTCCCAAGAGAACCCTATGCTCGGATGTTACCAACACTTTTTGGTATGCATCATTTCCGTTACTTCATGTAGCAGATATTTTTTAATTTTTTATTTTCATTGTTCTTTTTGCCTGTTCATGTAGTCACGTGGTGAGCATCCGTATAGGTTTTTAAACATGGTGCTGAAACTTGCAGGGTTGGAGAACCCACAGACATACATCACCTCCGTGATGCTTTTGCGAGATTCTCTCAACAGTTTGGCAGCTTGTTTCAGACGTATGTTACGGATGAAACTGTGTGGGGTCTGGTTGGTTAGCTCCTTCATCTTGCGATGTAGATGAACACGGCTGATACCCACTTTGTTTGCAATCATCTCCACGCTCAGTTCTTCGTCCATCATGTTGTCGTTGATGACCTGCATCACTTTGTCCATCAGCAAGTCGTCGCTCGACTTCAACTCCACGTCCTTCACCTTGTCTTCCTGGCTCTCCTTGCCACTAAACTTGTTGCGCAAGGTTTGGCGGACAGAGAGAAGGTTCAGTATCTTCCTGCGTAGGATGTCCATGTTAAAAGGCTTGACTATATAGGCGTCGGCTCCACACTGAAGACCGTTCAGCTGGTCTTCCTCGCGGCTCATGGCAGTGAGCAGGATGACAGGGATGTGGTTGGTGTTTACATTGGACTTTAGTTTCGTACACAACGTGTTGCCGTCCATCTTGGGCATCATGATGTCGCTGATGACGAGGTCTGGTTGCGACTTGATAATCTCTGGCAGTGCTTCCTTTCCGTTGTGGTAGATACAGACGCTGTATTCTTTGCTCAGTTGTTCCTGCAGGTATTCGAGGATAGCCTCGTCATCTTCCACGATAGCGATACAAGCCTTTGCCCCGGCATTTCTCGAAGTCATTTCCTCGGCGTTGATGTCCTCCATCAGCTCTTCGCTCTCTTCCTGTTGGATGTTTTGCTGCATAGCCGCTTCCAGTTCTTCGCTTATCTTCTCCTCTTCCTTCAGATGTGCGCAGCCAAGAGGAAGACGGATGAGGAACTCGCTTCCATGTTCGAAGTCGGAATGGCGTTCTCCCTCATTGTTGCGTGCAATGATGGTACCGTAGTGCAGTTCCACCAGCGAACGGGTCAGGTCAAGTCCGATGCCCGTGCCGACATTGCGGTCGGTGGAAATGGTCGGACTTTGGTAGAATCGCTGGAAGATGGTTTCCAACTTGCCCTTAGGAATGCCTATGCCATTGTCCTTGATGGAGATATAGACGTGCTCTTGGGTATGGGTTAGCGACATCTGAATCTTGCCACCGGTAGGCGTGAACTTGAAGGCATTCGACAATAAGTTCATGAGAACCTTGTCGAAGTTGTTGCGGTCTATCCACAGAGGTTGCCTTTCTGCATCATGTATGAATGTAAACTTGATGTTCTTGGCGATGGCTTGTTGCTTGAACAGGTCGTATTCGTCTTGCATGAATGAAACCATGTCGGTCTCGCTCATGTGCATCACCATCTGCCCCTTGTCTATCTTACGCAAGTCCATCATCTGGTTGATGAGGTGTAGGATACGTTCGGAGTTCTTGCGTATGGTGTCGTAGATGCCCTGTCGCCTGGAATCTTTGTCTTCCTTGATGAGGCTGAGCAATGGGGTGATGATGAGGGTCAATGGGGTGCGAATCTCATGACTGATGTTCATGAAGAACTTCAGCTTCGCCTCGCCCATTTCCTCGGCATGGATATGTTGTTGCAGAATGAGCCTGTCTTGTTCCTTCTTTTTGCGGTGCAGGATATAGCGGTAAGCCAATGTGCCGAGAATCAACAAGTAGGCGAGTTTCGCCCAAAGGCTGGCGTACCAGGCAGGGTGGACAACCACGGTGAACTCCCGTATGCTTGATTTCTGTCCGTTCGACAGGGCTTTTACACGGAATTTGTAAGTTCCAGCAGGCATTCGCGAGAACGTCAGTTCGTTCATTCCCGGTTGGGTCTTGAGCCACTCTTCTCCATTGATGCTGTAGGCATAGCTTATTTGTTCTATATTATTATAGGTGAGGGTCGATAGTTGGATGGAGAAAGTGTTGTCCTCATGCGACAAGTCAAAGCGGTCTGAGGTGGGAACTGGTTTCTCCGTAATCGTATAGCAGCCAGATTCCATTTCGGGATAGACGTTGGTGTTCCCCATGATAAATTGGGAAATGTAGGTATTGGCGTGCCATTTGTGTTGCTTGATGTTAAGGGGAGTAAACCAATTGATACCTCCAGTGCCACCCATGACAATGAATTTTCCGTCGGGTGAGGCTGCGACCGCTCCTATGGAGAATTCGTTGCTCTGCA
Source organism: Waltera intestinalis (assembly GCA_963628185.1). GTDB lineage: Bacteria > Bacteroidota > Bacteroidia > Bacteroidales > Bacteroidaceae > Prevotella. Next base: position 3,067 of record CAVGEN010000098.1, read on the forward strand.
ATCCATTCTCGACATAATAGTTGTTGATCTTCTGCGTCTTGGGGTCTAGGCGGCTTAAACCGTGGCAAGTACCTATCCAGATTCTGCCCAAGTTGTCTTCCGCGAAGAATGAAATGTTGTTGTTGGCCAATCCTTCTTTAGTGGTATATTTCTTGGGGTGCTTGAAGTTGCCCCGTGGATAGAAATATGCGCCGTCTTCAGTACCAAACCACAGGTTGTCATTCCTGTCGCACATCACGTGATTGGGGAAAGTTCCTCTGTTAATGCAGTTTGTTCCGAAGGTAGAAGTCCAACTGCCTGTCTGCGTGTCCAGACAGGCTAATCCGATGGAAGTAGCGACATAGAGTTTGCGATAGTCTTTGGAGAAAGCCATCTTTGTGAGGTAATTGTTGGGCAGGCAATTCAACTTCCCATTGGAGTCGGCGCCTTCCTTTTGCATAAAGTTTCTGATGCTGCCGTCTTTTCGTAGGCAGTAGAGACCATTGCCCATGGTGGCAAACCAGGTGTTCCCATGGTTGTCGCATTTGATGGAGAAAACACTTAGCGTCGTTCCCGGCTTGAGGTCTAGGGCATGATAGTTGCCCATAGTGTCGATATATCCACATCCTTCACGAAAGGTTCCTATCCAAATGTTGCCTTGTAGGTCTCTGTCCATACTCACGATGGTGGGAGGCACGTTTGTAAAGTGCTTGGTGGTATGGGTCCTGTCATCCATCTCATATACACCGTCCTTGTCAGTTCCAACCCAGATGTTGCCGTTCTGTCCCAAGGCAACGCTGTTTACACAGTATTCCCCTATGAGGTTCTTTTTGCCCAGTCGGTACCCCATGTATGTGAAGTCATATATGGTTTTAGGTTGCATATAGACACCTTTCTGGAACATACACAACCAGAGGTTGCCTTGCTTGTCCTCGATGATACTGTTCACCTTCGTCTTGGAGAGATCGACCTGACTACTGAAGTATGGATTGTCCTGTAGGGTGTTGTCCTTGGGGTTATATAGGAGAATGCCATTGCCATTGGTGCCCAGATGTATCTGGTCGCCCTTGGTAATGCTCAGTTCGCTGAGGCTGATATTGCCGATGGCGTTGATACGCATGAACATTTTACCTCCAGGTCTCAACACATAAACACCTTGTTGCTCGGTGCCCAGGTAGATGTTTCCTTTCGAGTCTTGCTTGATTTCCTTCGCTTTCAATCCCTCTGTGCCAGGAATCCATTTGGTCAACTTACCGTTCTGTTCCAGTCGAAGGAGTTTGAAGTCTTCGGTGCAAATCCAAATTCTTCCTTGTTTGTCCTCGTTGGCGTATGCTATGTACTGGTAAGGCTTGAGCACTCCGCCGAGGCGGACGCATTGCTTGCCGTCCGTAAGTTTCATGATGCCGTAGCCGGAGGTGCATACCCAGGTTTCTCCGTTTTTTCTGACAAGGATATTGTTGATATAGGTTTTTACTTGCTTGCCATTCGAAATCATGGGTACGGTTGTAAAGCATTTGCGGTTGTATATGATGAGACCGCTGTTTGCCCCCAGCAAGATGTTGCCATTCTTATCTTCACGCATACAGTTGACATAGTTGTTGGCAAAACCTCTGTTGTTTTTCTCATATTTTGAGAAAACGGTAAATCTGTACCCGTCATAAACGTTGATGCCGTTGCGGGTAGTTATCCAGATGAAACCTTTTTGGTCTTGTAGCACCTGTGTGGCAAAGTTGCTTGACAACTGGTGATCGGTATTAAACAGTTTGCCTAGTTGTGCCCATGTGGAAGAGAAGTTCAGCATACATATTATGAGTAACATGAGTCTGACCAAAGATGTCTTTATTCCTCGAATTTGATAGTTCATGATTCTGCAGGTTTTTAGATGATGCTTAATTTTATAGTATAAGGTATGCGCCTTGTTTTTGTAAACTAGTTGCAAAATTAGTGTTTTTTATTGGATTTTCCAAAAAAAAGAGTCTAAAAATGCAGGCTTTGTGAGAATATGTTACATGACGTAATGTCTATGTTACACCGTTTAACGCATTGATAAGAATTGGTTACGTGTCATAAAGAGAGGAAGAGGTATAGTTTGTAACTTTGCACTCGAAAAAGAAGGTAATGTTTAGGTTTATATTTTTAGTGCATTTTTTTAGTTAGGTTTAAGAATGAAGGTTTAGGTATTTATTCAAATATAGATTTGATATAAATCATGATTAATTGGTTTGGGGAATGGTGCGTAGTGATACGCGCCATTTCATATTAAAAGCCTGATCTGCCTTTCGTGAAGATGTATAATAACTAAGGTAATATAATATGATAAAAAAATTACTATTAACAATGGCGTTGCTTGCTCCCGTGGGAAGCGTGCAACTTTCGGCGGCGGATGACTTGCCTGCGCTCAAGGTACAGGGCAATCAACTCGTCGATGAAAATGGCAAGACGATTGTCTTGCACGGTGTGATGGACACGCCAAGTCCTTACTTCAACGGTAATCGCTGGGGAAATCATACGGGTGACGACATGACCGAGAAGTGCATCGAGTATTTCGACAAACTTTTTACGGCGATGACCAATCATGAACAGGGTGCTTACTGTACGGTGTTCCGTCTCCACTTGGACCCTTGTTGGACGAATGCCTCTGGTGCTTCAAGTGGTTATTGGCATTACAAGGACAATAGCGGTAACTATGTGACAGGCGAGGCAGACAACAGCAATTTTTCGGAGACCCTCTTCAAGAAATACTTGGAGTCGCTCTATGTGCCCATCATCAAGAAAGCCATCTCGCATGGCCTTTATGTGGTGGTTCGTCCTCCCGGTGTTTGCCCCAGCGACCTCGATGTGCAGGATGCAACAATACTGGGAACCAAGAAAACCTATCAGCAGTACTTGAAACAAGTGTGGTGGATGTTTGCGCAGAATGAATACGTACAAGAACATTCGGGTCAGATTTCCATCGAGTTGGCAAACGAGCCTGTTCGCATCACCGACAATGGTAAATATACCGACAATGCGATGACCTCTTATTTTCAGCCAATCGTCAATTTGCTTCGCACCAATTCCAAGACCAAGGGGTTCACGGGTATCATCTGGGTGCCGGGCATGGTTTGGCAGCAAGAATATAAAGGCTATGCCAAATATCCTGTTTCCGACCCATACAACAATTTGGGCTATGCCGTTCACTGGTATCCAGGCTGGTACAGTTCATGTGGCGGAACCAACAAGAATGTAAGAAAAGAATATGTGATGAAAAAATTCTTGGAGAGTGTGCCTGTCGCCAATACTTCACCTATTATTATTACGGAGATAGACTGGAGTCCTTATAACATGGACGGTACGCCTCACAAGGACGAGCAAGGAAATGACGTATATCCTAATTACGGCACATGGGCAACTTCTTACACCTCGGCTTTTGGACAGGAATTTAAGTATGTTCACGACCAGTTGGGCAACCTCAGTATGACCCTTTCGGGCACAGCCACCTATCTAGACATCGACCAGTACTTGAAGAATCGTCGAGTGACACCAGCCTTTGACGGAATGGAGGAGGCTTGCGGCAAGGCTTGCTTCGATTGGTACAAGGAGTGGTATGAGCAACAGAATGGTTCTGGAACAAACGGAATAGAGACAATAGCAAACGGAAATGAAATGTTGAGCACCACCTATTATAATATACAAGGTATGCAGGTGGATAAGCCGCAACAAGGTGTTTATATTGTAAAACAAGTGTTAAAGGATGGGAAAGTGACATCTCGAAAGGTGTGTTACGCAAAATAAACTATTTGTAACATCGTGCAAAGCCTCTTTCTGCGGAAAGTAATACCTTTGCAACTGCAAATATGCAAGTTTTGTAACCTAAAACAAAAGACATAAATCAAAATGAATAGAACATGATTGAACAAGTGTTAACAATGAAACGGACAGCAGCCTTATGCTTGATGGGGGCTTTCTGCGGCTTGAATGCTCAGGCTCAGAAAATCCATGTCAAGGGTAATCTTGTTGACGGAGCAGGGGAGCCTCTGATAGGTGCAACTGTGAAAGTAAAAGGGAATGCCAGCCTCGGTACCATTACCGATTTCGATGGTAACTTCAATATCGATGTTCCTTCCGAAAATTCTACCCTTGTCATTACATACGTGGGTATGAAGACCAGGGAAGTGAAGGTGGGCAAGAAGAGAACGTTCAGCCTTACATTGGAAGATGACAACGCCATCAACGAAGTCGTTGTGGTCGGTTATGGTCAGCAAAAGAAAGCTTCCATCGTGGGTTCCATCACTCAAACGACAGGTAAGACATTGGAGCGAGCAGGAGGTGTGAGTAGTATTGGTGCTGCTTTGACAGGTAATCTTCCTGGTGTGATTACGATGGCTTCGACAGGTATGCCTGGTGATGAAGATCCTAAGATTGTAATCCGTGGTATCAGCTCTTGGAACTCAAGCGACCCTCTCGTCCTTGTGGATGGAGTGGAACGTCCTATGTCAAGTATTGATATTGGCTCTGTGCAGACTGTATCTGTCTTGAAAGATGCTTCCGCTACAGCAGTTTATGGTGTGAAAGGTGCCAATGGTGTTATCTTGATTACGACAAAGCGTGGTCAGGAAGGTCCTGCGCATATCGAGGCTGGAGTCAACATGACGATGAAGCAAGTATCTAAGCTTCCTGGTTCTCTTGGCAGTGCCGACGCACTCTATGTGCGTAACCAAGCGGTGGAACATGAGTTGGGATTGACTCCGGAATCTTGGAACAAGATTACTCCAGCTGGTATCATTGAGAAATATCGTCATCCCGCTAATTTGGAAGAGAGTGAACGATATCCAGATGTTGATTGGGCAGATGAATTGTTTAAGACAACTGGTTATGCTTATAACCCTAATGTGAATATCTCTGGTGGTACCAAGTTTGTTACTTACTTTGCAGCCATCGACTTCCTTCACGAGGGTGATATGTTTAAGACATGGGACAACAATCGTGGTTATCAGGGAGGATATGGATATAATCGTGTGAACACCCGTAGTAATCTCGACTTTAAGTTGACAAAGACTACCAAGTTGAAGATGAATCTCTTTGGTTCGTATGGTGCAAAACGTTCTCCTTGGGGTATTGCCGATAACTCATGGGGTGCCACTCAGTTGTGGCAGGCAGCCTATAGTGCCCCACATGATGTGTTCTTGCCTCGCTATTCAGACGGTACCTGGGGATATTATCCAGAAAACCAACAGGGCGCTCCTAACTCAGTCACCAACCTTGCTTTGGCAGGACGTGAAACTACGACAACTACTCGCATCAATACCGATTTCACCCTGGAGCAGGATTTGAGCTTTATCTTAAAGGGGTTGAAAGCGAGTGCTACTGTTTCTTGGGACAATACGTTTGTAGAGTCTGGGCGTGGTATCAATGACCTTTATCATGATGCACAGTTTAAGTGGATTGATCCGGTAACAGGAATTGCTTCGTACAAAAACAAAGATGACAGTCACACCAACTTTGATTATCAAGAGGGTATTCTTTGGAGTGTGTCAGGAGGTTCGGTGAACAACAACCTCACCCAGCGCAATCTCTTCTATCAAGGACAACTCTACTGGGGCAACAAGTTCGGACAACATGATGTTTCTGCAATGGGCGTGTTCAATCGTACGGAGCGTGCCACTGGTAGCGAGTTTACCCACTATCGTGAGGACTGGGCTTTCCGTGCCACCTATAATTACGGAGGTCGCTACTTCTTCGAGTACAATGGTGCCTACAATGGGTCAGAGAAGTTTAGCAAGGACAACCGCTTTGCTTTCTTCAATTCTGGTGCCGTTGGTTGGATGATTAGTGAGGAGAAGTTCTTCAAGCCAATCAAGAAGTATGTGGATATGCTGAAGTTCCGTTACTCATACGGTGAGGTTGGTGACGATAATGTGGGTGGTCGTTGGCTTTATACAGACCAATGGGCATACGGAGGTACTACCTATCAAGGTTTAAATTATGAAAAGAGTCCTTACTCTTGGTATCGTCAGACTAGAGTTGGTAACCCTGACATTCACTGGGAAAAAGCGGTAAAGCGTAACCTCGGTATCGATTATGGCTTCCTGGGAGGTCTTTTTACAGGTGCCTTGGAATTTTTCCAAGAGAATCGGTCTGATATTTTGATAGCAGGCGGCTCTCGTTCTGTACCTTCTTATTTCGGCGTAGATGCTCCTACGATGAACTACGGCAAGGTAAAGACTTCTGGTTATGAGTTGGAACTCAATGTCAACAAGGTGTTTAAGAACGGTCTCCGCCTATGGGGTAAGTTTAATATGACCCATGCCGAGAATAAGGTGACCAAGTATGATGACCCACAGTTGAAACCTGACTATCAGAAGACAACAGGTTTTGCCATCAACCAAGACCATTCTTATCTGGATGCTGGTTATGCCAACACATGGGATGATGTATATGCTATTCCAAAGTTCGACACCAATGACACTTCCAAATTGCCAGGCACCTATTTGATAATTGACTACAATGGTGACGGAGTAATAGACGATAAAGACAATGTGCCGTATGGTTACACGGGTACACCTCAGAACACGTACAGCGCTTCTGTCGGTGGTAGCTATAAGGGGTTCAGTGTATATGCACAATTCTATGGTGTGACCAATGTAAACCGCTACGTAGCTTTCAATACTTTCAGCGGCAAACTTGATACGGTGTATGATGAGGGTACTTACTGGACGAAGGATAATCTCAATGCAGATGCTCCAATGCCTCGTTTCAACTCTGTGACTAGTTATTATGAGGGAACACGTTTCCACTATGATGGTTCCTTCGTTCGTTTGAAGAACTTGGAGATAGCTTACGAATGGACAGGTGGCTGGATTAAGTCTCTCGGCTTGAATACATTGAAGATATTTGCAAATGGAAACAACCTTTGGGTGTGGTCGAGGATGCCTGATGACCGTGAGTCAAACTTTGCTGGCACAGGACTTGCAAGCCAAGGTGCTTATCCAACCGTGAAGCGTTATAATATAGGTCTTAAGTTTACTTTATAAAAATAGACAAAGATGAAAATATCAAAACTATATACTGCATTATGTGGAGTGGTGCTAGCTGCGTCTTCTCTTACGTCTTGTACTGATTACTTAGACAAGACAGAGGAATCGGACATCTCTCCTACAGAGGCATACAAGGACTTTCAGAATTTCCAGGGATTTACTGAGGAAATTTACAACTGTATTCCTATCTTTTCCAAAGGATATTGGACAAATTCCTGGAACTGGGGTGAGGATGAAATCATGAATGTAGGTATCGATTACCATATGTGTTACAAGGTGGACCAAGGCAACTTCTGGGGCTGGCAGTCTGAGTATGACGGCTGGCAGAGTGGCTGGATGAACCGTACTGCTGACTGGAATCCGGCCAAAGAAGATAACCGTTTTGCCCATAACAACCTTTGGGGTGGTGCCTGGTATGCTATCCGCAAGTGCAATATTGGCTTGGAGAACATGGATTTGATGACAGATGCAACGGATGAAGAGCGTAATCTGATCAAAGGACAACTCTATTTCTTCCGTGGTTGGTTCTACTTCGAGTTGATGCAGTATTTCGGTGGTCTTCCATACTTTACGAGAACGCTCTCTCCAACCGAGGAGTTTAACGCACCGCGGCTTTCTTACCAGGAGACAGCAGACCTTGCTGCTAAGGATATGGAAGAAGCTGCAAAACTTCTTCCGATGGATTGGGACAAGACGCAAGTTGGTCAGAATACGGCAACCAAAAACCAACTCCGTATCACAAAGGCTGCAGCCCTCGCTTTCTTGGGAAAGAATTATCTTTGGGCTGGCAGTCCATTGATGAACAAGGAATCACAGGGTAGTCCTACCTATAATAAGGAGTATTGTAAAAAGGCTGCAGAGACCTTGGGAGAGTTGATAACACTTGTAGAGAACGGTGATACCCAGTACGGCTTGCTTAAGTGGAATGAGGTTTCCAACAACTTCTACACCATCGACCAAAATGGCAAGATTCCTGGTTCAAGTAAGGATGGCTCTGTGACGGAAGCTCTCTTGCTCGGTCCTGATTATGGTTGGAATGATTCCAACTGGGGACAAAGCAAGCAATATGGTACAAGGGTGTTGAATGACAATGGCGTATCAAGCCTTCCTACTGCCAATTATGTGAATTACTATGGAATGGCGAATGGTCTTCCTCTGGATGACCCAGACTCGGGCTTCGACCCAGCCCATCCTTGGAAGAATCGTGACCCTCGTTTCTACAAAGATATCATCTATGATGGCGTAAAGGTGGTAAACAAGGACTTGACTGGAACTGACAATGAAATATACCAGTATGCCAACTTGCAGACTTGCGAGAACACCAACAACGACAGAAGTTCTTTCCGCAATGTTATTAATGGTAGCCGCACGGGGTATTTGCTGTATAAGTTCATAGACAAGAGTTGCAACCAGTGGGATGATGGTTATGGATGGTCTCATCATTTCAATCTCCACTTGCCTTGGATGCGTTTTGCGGAAGTTTATCTGCTTTACGCAGAGGCTGTAGCGGAGGCTTATGGCTCTCCTATAGCAAGTTCCCCAACCTGCTCCCTGACAGCAGTTGATGCGCTTAACAAGATACGTGAGCGTTCTAATGTAGAAGACGTAAATGCCAAATACACTGGTAGTGTAGATAATTTTATGAGTGAGTTGCGTCGTGAGCGAGCCGTAGAGCTGTCGTTCGAGGGACATCGTTTCAATGACTTGCGCCGTTGGTTACTTCTTGACAAGTATCCATATAACATTAAAACCTCACAGGAGTTTATCCGTGCAGGCGAGATTAACAAGAAAGATCCTAAGGAGAATCAGGTGAGTGGCTGGAGCGAGAAGCAAATCTTAAAGCGTGATTTCTCGGAGAAGCACTATTGGTTGCCGCTTAAGAAGAAAGACTGCCAGATTTATCCAGAGTTTAAACAGAACCCAGGATGGGAGTAACAGAAAGAATTTTGAAGTATGAAACAGACTAATAAAATCATAACATTCAGCATGATGCTTGCCGCTATGGCAAGCAATGCGAATGCGCAGAACGATTATCCCGATTCTGTAGCCAATAAAATCAACGTAGCCTTCAAGGCTGTTGATAAGGAGGATTTGACAGGTGGTGTATCTTCTGTAAATATGGTAGAGCTAACAAAGAAAAGCTATAATACCTATGCATTGAGCGACTTGAGCTCCATCGTGACATCTGGTTGCTGGACAAACAACTCTGGTCAGTTGGTACTTGTGGATGGTGTGCCTCGTGATGTCAATAATGTATTGCCATCGGAGATAGAGCAGGTAACTTACTTGAAAGGTGCTTCTGCCGTAGTGCTCTATGGTAGCCGTGCCCACAATGGTGTTATCTTGATTACCACCAAGCGTGGCCGTACCGATGGACTTCATGTCAGCGTTCGTGGCAATGCCGCGACATTTATTCCTAAGGAATATCCGAACTGGTTAGGTTCCGCTGAGTATATGACCTATTACAATGAGGCTTTGCAGAATGACGGCAAAAATCCAGTTTATTCACAAGATCTCATCGCCAACTATGCCAAGGGTGACAATCCTTATCGTTATCCAAACCTCAATTTTTATGACAAGCAGTATGTCAAGAAACATTATGAGCGTTATGAGGGTGTGGCAGAGTTTACAGGTGGTGGCAAGTATGCCAATTTCTATGCCAATATAGGTCTCTATCATATCGGTGATTTGATGAACTTTGGTGAGGGTAAGGATAATCATACCAATCGTTTGAATGTACGTGGTAACATAGACCTCCGTCTCAACAGTTGGATTTCTGGCTGGGTCAATGCCAATGCTACATTCTATGATGTACGCGGTGACGTGTCCAACTATTGGAGTTCTTCCGCAACAATCCGTCCAACAAGTCAGTATCCATTGGTTCCGCTGATTCCTATCGACTACTTGGAAGAGAATGACAAGGCTTCTTGGACATTGGTAAACAACAGTAACTATGTAGTGGATGGCAAGTACTTGCTGGGTGGTACGCAGAACCAGCAGACTAACCCTTTTGCTGCCATGTATGCAGGCGGTTACAATAAGTTTACCTCTCGTCAGTTGCAGTTTGATGCTGGAATCAAGCTCGATTTGAATAGTGTTCTTCAAGGCTTAACTTTCAAGACGCAGTTTGCGGTGGATTATGCTACGACTTATAACACCTCTATAAACAATACTTATTCGGTATATGAGGCTTCTTGGAACAACTATTCTGGCAAGGACTTGATTACAAGTCTTACGAAGTATGGCACTGATAAGAAAACTGGAACGCAAAATATCAGTGGTAGTACAGAACGCCAGACAATCATGTTTTCAGGTCAGTTTGACTGGAATCGTTCTTTTGACGAACACAACGTAAGTGGCACGTTGTTGGCACATGGTTATCAACTGACTAATACCGGTATTTACCATCGTACGAGCGTTGCTAACCTAGGTTTACAGGCTGCTTACAACTATGCGCACAAATACTATTTTGATTTTAGTGCAGCGGAAGTTCACTCTGCTAAGTTGGCTCCAGGGCATCGTAATGCATTCTCACCTACTGTTACAGCAGCATGGCGACTGAACAAGGAAAAATTCCTAAGTGAGGCGAAGTGGATAGATGATTTGAAGTTAAATGCCTCTTATGGTGTCATCAATGAGGATTTGGATATTAGCGATTACTATCTGTATGACAATATCTTTACGGCTACTGGTACATGGTGGGGATGGAGTGATGCGCACAATTCGTTCCAGACATCAGACTCTCGTCGCGCAGCCAATTATGATTTAACCTTTGTGAAACGCAAGGAATTCCGAGTTGGATTGGACGCTAGTTTCTTCAATGGAGATGTAAGGCTTAATGCTGACTATTATGTAGATAACATGAATGGTTTCATAACGACAGCAGCCAATAGATATCCAGGTTATTATCATACTTATAGGCCAGAGTCTTCGTTTATTCCAAACGAGAACTATAACAACACTCGTTACACAGGATACGAGTTTGGTATCAATCTACACAAGAAGGTAGGAATGGTTGACTTGTCTCTCGGTATGACGGGGTATCATCAGACATCCAAGAATACACGAGTGTCTGAGAATGTAGAATACGACTGGCTAAAGAGCGAAGGGCAGCGCTCAGACGCACTTCGTGGCTATAAATGTCTTGGATTCTTCCAGGACGAGGAAGAGGTGGACAATAGTGCCAAAATTAACAATACGACCAAGCCTGGCGATTTGAAATATCAGGATATGAACGGTGATGGTATTATCGATAGCAAAGACCAAGTGATTTTGGGACATTGGGGAGCAGACTTTTCCTATGGCATCAACTTCACAGCCAAGTGGAATAACTTCACGCTCTTCTTGGTAGGCTCAGGTTCTGTAGGCGGCATGGGCATTAAAAACAATCTCTATGAATGGAACTATGGCGACCGCAAATACTCGGATGTGGTTCGAGGACGCTGGACAAAAGAAACCGCAGCGACCGCAACCTATCCTCGTTTGACAACAGAGTCTGGTGACTTAAACTTTGTTACCTCGGACTTCTGGACATACAAGACGGATGCCTTCCGTTTGGGTAAGGTGCAGTTGACATACGATCTGCCGTCTAGTTTGTTCGGTGATAAGAAGTGGGTGAAGGGTTTGTCAGTATATTGCTATGCTACCGATCTCTTAACCATTGCCAAGGAACGTAAGTATATGGAGACCAGTGTTGGTTCGTCACCTCAGTGCAGAGGTTACCACCTAGGTTTTAAAGTAAACTTGTAATAATAAGTATTCGTATGAAAAAGTCAATTATATTATCAGCTCTAGCCCTGTCGATGACACTCGTAAGTTGCGATGACCTCTTCGAGCCTGCCATTGAGAACAACTTGGGCATGGAGTATATGTATAATAACCCAAGTTATGCCGAAGGTATCTTGGGTAATGCTTACACCCGTATCCCATGTGGCTCGTATCCATTCTCGGAGGTCGCTACCGATGACGCTGTGAGCAATGATGCCTCCAATAGTTGGCGTAAGATAGCCGCAGGCTCTTGGACTGCCAATAACAACCCTGCGGAGAACTGGACATCATGTCGTTCTGCCATCATGTATATCAATCTCTTCCTTGCCAATGCCGACAAGGTTGCTTGGGCGAAGGACGAAATGGCTTCTACGATGTATAATGACCGTGAGAAGGGTGAAGCGTATGGACTTCGTGCCATGTATCTGTACTATCTATTACGTGCTCATGGTGGTATGGATGTGGATGGTAACTTGCTTGGTGTGCCAATCGTAACGGAACCTGAGGATATGAACACCAATTTCAATATCCCTCGCAAAACATTTGCAGAATGTATTCAGGCTATAAATGATGATTGTGACAAAGCCCTGGAGTTGTTGCCTACCCAGTATGGCGCTATTGAAAACGAAAATGAAATACCTGCCAAATATAGACAACAGGGGGCAACTGTGGCACAATACAACCGTGTGTTTGGTGATAATTTTATTGGGCGTATGTGTGGAAAGTATGTTGAGGCTTTCCGTGCCAAGGCTGCTTTGTTGGCTGCTAGTCCCGCTTACAGTGCTTCGGGGGTGACCTACCAGACCGCTGCCGATGGTTTTGCTACGGTTCTTGACCGTATTGGTGGCGTGGCAGGTATGGATGTCAATGGTGGAACTTGGTATTGCAACGTCAATGAAATCAATGCCCTGTCGGGTGGTGATTGTCCTAAGGAAGTGATGTGGCGTGGAGAAAAGAGCCAAAGCAATAGTTTGGAGAGTGACAATTATCCACCTTCTATTTATGGTAAGGGCCGCATAAATCCTACCCAGAATTTTGTGGATGCTTTTCCAATGTCAAATGGCGTGCCTATCACGGAGGAAGGGAGTGGCTATAATGCGGCAAATCCATACGTGGATCGTGACCCTCGTTTAGCAATGTATGTATTGTATAATGGTCAAACGCAAGGTACTGTTAATAAGCAAATAGAAACAGCTGTTGATGGAACAACACAGGATGCGCTCAATAAGTTGAGTGGCTCTTCTACACGAACAGGTTATTACTTGCGTAAGTTGCTTCGCCCAGACATCAACCTTGACCCGAAGTCAAAGAGTCAGCAGTATCACTATAACCCACGTATTCGCTACACAGAGATGTTTTTGGGATATGCAGAGGCTGCTAACGAGGCTTGGGGACCAAAGGGAAACGGAGGCCATGGCTATTCGGCATACGATGTCATCAAGGCGATTCGTGAACGTGCAGGTTTGGGCGAGTTTGGTGAGGACGCTTACTTGGACGAGTGCGCAGAAAGTAAGGAGAAAATGCGTGAGTTGATTCGCAACGAGCGTCGTATCGAATTGTCTTTCGAAGGTTTCCGATTCTGGGATTTGCGTCGTTGGAATGCAACCCTCAATGAGACGACCAAAGGTATGAGCATTAGCAAGGAAAATGGAACTTACACAATCGTGGATGTGGATACTCGCAACTTCAAAGATTACATGAACTATGGTCCTATTCCTTACTCAGAAGTGTTGAAGTTCTCTGAACTCCAGCAGAACAAGGGATGGTAATCTGAAATTTATAACTTAAACTAAAGGAAGTAAACAATGAAAAAGATTATATTGTCAATGTTGGCAGCTTGTGCCATGTTTTTCGCAACATCTTGCGAGAATGGTGATGTCGAGTTTGACAACTACGACTACCAGACTGTCTCTTTTGCCAATCAGTCGTATGTGCGCAACATCCAGTTGGGAGATGATACCTATCTGACAGATGACGACAACCAACATAAGTTTTATATCAAGGCTACTTTGGGGGGCGACCGCAACCTGAAGAGTGAGCACAAGGTGAAAATTGTTGTTGACAATAGCCTTTGTGAAGGCTTGGTGTTTGCGGATAACGGCCGTGTTGTAACACCAATGCCAGCCAACTACTATCAGTTGCAGAGTGATGTTATAACAATACCTTCTGGTCAGATGATAGGTGGTGTAGAGGTTCAGTTGACCGATGCTTTCTTCGATGACCCAAAAGCTTTGGACAAAAACTATGTCATTCCAATTCGCATGGTGGATGCTGGTAATGACTCGATTCTGAGTGGTACCAAGAAAGAAACGGTAGAAAATCCTGTACTCCAGAAAACAGATGATTGGAATGTTGCACCAAAGAATTACACTCTTTGTTGTGTAACTTACAAGAATGCTTATCATGGTGCTTGGATTAGTCATGGAACAGACAATATCGACTTGGATGGTACTACCACCGAAGTAAAGCGCGAGGCAGAGTATCTTGAGTATAATGATATTCGCTATATGACAACTCTTGGACTGGGTACCGCCAAATATGCACTCTCTACAGTTGTGGATATTACAGATGCAGATGGTAAAGCAACCACTGCTACATTGAATGCTAACTTGATATTGAATGTAGATGGCAACGGAAATGTAGCAGTCAAGGCTGAAGACAATGGATTGTCGGATGTGCCCGGTTCTGGTAATGGTGGTCAGTATTCATATACAGCCACTGGCTCTGGTAAGTGGGAATATCAAGCTGCCAAGAAGGCTTGGAATGACACGGATCGCGACCAAATGACCTTGGACTATGTGTTGACCTATACTTATACAGACAAGGGCGTAAGTCATGTGAAAAAATATACTTGCAAGGACATTCTTGTGTTCCGTGACCATCAGAATACATACACGCTCTTCGATGTAACCTATAATAAATAATGTATCAGAAGCTGATGATATGGAGGTAGAATGAGGGTGCATCATTGACTTATGAAACACCCTCTCTTTCCGAAATCTATCAAACCTAAAAATATGAAAAGAATAATGATTTTATTGTTGGTGACTATTTTTACAAGTATTACTATGGTTGCCAATTCTTCAAATATACAACCTAGTGACATAAAAGCACATATACAACAAGTGCATATCCTGGAACTTATCAGTTGTACGATTATAATTATTTCCCCAAGAGTGTACATGTTGTAGGGGTAGCAATGGAATCTTTACCTGATGGATATTATTATCGTTGGACTATAGATAAAGGTCAGGAAGGAAACTCGATATTCGTGATGCCTGATACTGATTTTGCTTATGTACAATATAATGGAGAGGTCGATAGAATAGAATTTACAATTTGTGTTATGGAAGAGGAAACGGATTATCCTATAGCTGTAAGAAGAATTTGTTTTGGTTATATGGATAATTTTGACAATCCTGAGCCACCACGCATTGATTGAATTCGCCTCCTTTGCGATATAAAAATTAGTGTGAAACAATATTCAACAATGATGTTGGGTAATAAAAAATTACATATGAATAAGAAAATATTTTATAGTATCGCTCTTTCTGCTGCAGCCCTCTGTATGGTGGGCTGTGCAGATGGCGATTTGGCTGCCGACCATAATACTTATGCTTTTACAGATAGCATAAAAAACTTGCAGTACTTGAACGAGTATGATGGTTTGAAGACGTACGTGGATCGTTCCGTCAACCCAGATTTCAAGTTGGCTATCGGTGTCGGCGCACAGAACTATGTGGATGGCAAGATTGATTGCCGTTTGGCAAACGCTAACTTTGACGAGATGACGGCAGGCAATGCCATGAAGCATGGTTCTTGTGTGAAGGACGATGGTAGCATGGACTTCAATCTCGTTACTAAGTTTGTCAATGCGGCGGCAACCCACAACATGACAGTTTTCGGTCATACGCTTGCTTGGCACTCTCAGCCGAACCGTAAGTATTTGACTAGTTTGTTGGAGGATAAGACAACATCTGGTGGTGCTACAACCATGATTGATGTTCAGAATGCTCTTTCTGATTTCACTACCATGTCTAAGTTCCCGTTCTATGTGATGGGGTACGAACCTACTTTTGAGGATGGAATGTTGAAGAGTTCTAATCCAGGTGGTTGGTACCAGTACTTCGTCATTGCAGACTTTGCTACTCTATTGCCTGAGACCTATAAAGTGACAGCTATGATTCGTTCTTCTAAGAATGGAAGTATAGGTATTCAGATGGGTAACTGGGGAGCAACATTTGCTCAGTCGATGAATGTAAGTACTGAATGGGAAGAACAGTCTGTCAGTTTTGATAATTTGACCACAGAAAAGTCTTTCGTTGTTTTCCAGCCTGGAACTTTCGATGGAGACCTTGAGGTGAAATGGGTGAAGGTAACGCATCAAGTTGCAGCCAATAAGATTCCTCTTACCGACAAAGAGAAGAAAGATACCATTACTTGGGCTCTTGATAGATGGATAGATGGCATGATGGAAGCTTGCGACGGCAAGGTTGTTGCATGGGATCTTGCTAACGAGACGGTATCTGGTACAGACAAGGATGGTGATGGTATACTCGACTTGCAGTCTGCTACTCGTGGTACAGTTAGTGAGGATGATGCTAAGAATTGTTTCTATTGGCAGGATTACATGGGTGATCTTGATTATGTACGTTCTGCCGTGGCTTCTGCTCGTAAGCACTTCGCAGAGCACAATGGCGACCCAGCTAAGTTGAAGCTCTTCATCAACGACTATAACTTGGAGTCATTCTGGGATGATAATTGGAAGATGAAGTCTTTGGCTGAGTGGATTAACCGTTGGGAGGCAGATGGCGTGACCAAGATTGACGGTGTCGCTAGTCAGATGCACGTTGCCTTCTCTGAATATGAGCCTGTACAGAAGAGCCGTGAGGAGCATATCGTCAAGATGTTCCAGTTGATGGCTAAGACTGGTAAACTCTGCAAGGTTTCTGAGTTGGATATGGGTTATGTCGCAGCTAAGCGAGATGCGGATGGTAATCCTATTGGCGAAGGTGATGCCGTGAAGACTGAGGATATGACAGATGCTCAACAGAAGCAAATGGCAGATTTCTACCAGTTCATTGTCGAGAAGTACTTCGAGATTATCCCTGCTGCTCAGCGTTATGGAATTACCCAGTGGTGTATCACAGACGCCCCGAAGGAATCTGGTTGGAGAAAGGGAGAGCCTGTAGGTCTCTGGACTCAATCATATGACCGCAAGCGTGCTTATGGTGGCTTTGCGGAGGGCTTGAAGAAATCTAGCGTCGCTGGCAATCCCAGTGCTGAATAATTAAATTTGATAATGGGCACAGTGTGCTTATAGCTGTGCCCATTTATACACTAACTTTTAATACATGTTATAAGATGAAAATTTCTACTTATGCTGTCGCTGGAATGCTTGCATTGACAAATATGACCGCAAGCGCAGCGGAAGTCGAAGACTTCAGCTACGATTGGACACAACAGACAAGTTTTAATTATTGGGCATCTGAGGAAGCAAAACCGAATCTTTCAGTGGATGCAGATGGCGGTCTTACGGCTGTAAATAATACAGACATGGATAATTGGAGATTCCAGTTCCATGTGGTTGATGGGCTTCCTTTGGAAAAGGGTAATGATTATGTGTTGAAAATTACAATCAAGGGTACTGATGAAGGATATGCTTTCTTTGGTGTTGGTACTTGGGGTGGAACCATAGATTGTGGCTTCAATTTCTCTAAGGAGTGGAAAGAATATTCTGTGCCTTTTTCCGCAACACAAGATGAAGGCTTTGTCGTTTGTCAGATGGGCAAGTTTGTGGGTACTGTGCAGATTAAGTCAGTTAAGATTTGCCATTATGAAGGCTCTTTCTCTGGAGGTTACATGAATTTCGATTTGGGGGCTTCTCCTTCTACCAATATCTGGGACAAAAAGTTGAGCTATATTTTGCCAAAAGCTTTGGAACAGGGGGCTGACTATACTTTGTCTATGGATGTGAGGGCTGATGTTGCGTTGGAAAATGGTATTGCCTTCTGGCCAATTTATGATGCAAGTGAAAATAGGACAGATTGGGGGGCAACCAAAGATGTGCAGTATTGCGAGACAATGAATCTACCTTCCGAATGGACTACTTTGACTTGGAAGTTTAATGCAAATTTCCCACTAGACAAGTTTGAATGGGTGATGGGCAATGCAGCTGGTGATCTCTGCATCGATAATGTCAATTTGGTTAAAGATGGAACAAGTGAGAATTTGATTGGAAATGGTGATTTCGCTGTCCGCTCAACCAAGGGGTGGACAAAGACAGGAGGTAACATCCTTTCTATTATAGAAGGTAAGTCGCCTACGACTGGTGTTAGTCAGGTTGCTGTAAGGGCGAATTTGCAGGATGGCGCATACTACACTCTCCAAGGTGTAAAGCTAGCTAAGCCTCAGAAGGGTATCAACATCCACAACGGTAAGAAAGTTGTCATTAGATAAAATATTTAAGTTTAGTTAGGTTAAATTGAAGGAACTCCTCTTGCTTATGCAAGGGGAGTTTTTACGTATATAGCGATTGGCAGGACAAAGGAAACAAACTAAAAACAGTTAAAACAAAGAGAAAAATACTCTCTTTTCGTTAGAAGTTTCAATATATTTATTACCTTTGTATCGTAAAGTCCCTTGAAAAATAGGAAGAAATAGCGTAAAAGTCCCTTGAAAAATAGGAAGGTATGGGCAAAAAGTCCCTTGGAAAATAGGAATTAAATGTGTAAACGCTTAATTTTGAATATATTATGCTAAAGAGAAAGATAGAGGAGACGCTATTGGCTTGGAAGCAAGATTCCGAACATAAGCCAATCGTTATCAAAGGGTGTCGCCAATGTGGCAAAACTTTCAGTGTGCAGAAGTTTGCACGAGACAATTACCAGCATGTAGTCTATCTCAACTTCATGCTCAATCCAGACTATGCAATAGCCTTTGAAGGTTCAAAGGTCGTGGATGATATTGTCATCAATATATCAGCCATGATTCCTGGTAGTGTATTTGTGCCTCATCAAACGTGTTTGATTCTGGATGAAATCCAAGAATGTCCATCAGCTCGTACTGCCTTGAAATTCTTCAAGCTAGATGGGCGCTACGATGTCATTGCGACAGGTTCTCTATTAGGAGTAAGAGGGTATGGTACACGTTATAATAAGACAAAGGAAGGAATTGACAAGACATCCATTCCTGTAGGTTATGAAACCATCATAGAAATGTATCCTTTGGATTTTGAGGAATTTCTATGGGCTAACGGAATAACATCTCTTATCATAGATAAGGTGAAGGATTGTCTTACACAAGAAATTCCAGTGCCAGAAGCATTGCACCTGCGTTTTCGTCAACTGATTCTACAATATACTGTTGTTGGTGGAATGCCAGCCGTAGTAAACATCTTCCAACAGAATCACGACTTGGGAAGAGTCTTGGCAGAACAACGCAATATCATCTCGGAATATGAAGATGATATGGTGAAGTATGCCAACGAAATTGACAAATCAAAAATTAGGGAATGTTTTGAGTCTATTCCTAAGCAACTTAGCAAAGAGAACAAGAAGTTCCAATATACAATAGTTCGCAAGAACAGCAAGGCCTCCCAATATAGAGGTAGCCTACAATGGATAGAGGACGCTGGTATTATCAATAGGTGTTATAATTTGAACATTACAGAGTTGCCGCTCGATGGTAACTCTATCCTTGAGACTTTCAAGGTATATATGGCTGATACAGGATTGTTTGTGTCAATGTTGGAAGACGGAACCCAGTTTGATATATTGCAAGGCAACCTATATGGTTACAAGGGGGCCATCTTTGAGAACTTGATAGCGGATATTTTTTCCAAGATGAAGCGCAAATTATACTATTTCCGTAAGGACTCAGGACTGGAAGTGGATTTTGTTATGCGTTATAAAGGAGAATGTGTTTTGGTGGAAGTGAAGGCCAAAGATGGGAATGCCAAAAGCACCAAAACCATCCTAGCCTGAATTATTCATAGCCTCTCAATTTAGAGCATTCTAACACGATTTTTTTACTTCAAGATAGAGCCGTGTTGCCAAAAACGATAGAGAGTTTAACATGTTCCTTGTTAAAAACGGCGGATTTATCTAAC